>NZ_JRJZ01000104.1:0-9092 GCF_000800875.1 Cetobacterium sp. ZWU0022 | reverse complement strand
CTATCAGATAGCTCGGGATTTTAAGTCCCGTGCGTCTACCTATTCCGCCACCCAGGCTTCCTAGTTGAAGGAGCTTGTCGCTTTCGCGCTTCGCTGTCCCTCACGGACATTAATAATAATATCATAAATTATAAATAAAGTCAACAAGTTTTTTTATTTTTTTTAAAGTTTTTTTATTTTTTTTCTGCACATACTAAAACTCCCTTGTTTTTAAAGGAGTTCTAGCATGTTATGCTCTATTTATTTTTTTATAAATTTCTCATATATTTTTCTTGCAGGTTCTAAAAGATTTAAAAAAATTAATAAATTTATTAATTTTTTTTTATATCCTTTAACTGTTTTGAACTCTAAAAAATATAATTTTTTATTATTTCCATGCCAACTTTTACCCCACCAATGTATACCATAAGTGTTCTTTTTTATTTTTTCGTAAGAAAACTCCTCTGTAAAGTGATATGGATAAAAATACTCAAAAGGATATATTTTTATTCCATCATTTAAAAAAATCTGTCTATTTTCAGCTTTAAAGTTGTAGTCTCTTTCTAATATATATTGAAGAATTGCTGGAATTGTATAGATGTTTACATTCCAAATATCTTCTTGATAAAATTCTAATATTTTTTTAAAAAAAACATGTCCCTTCTCTGAACCTATTATTCCTGCACTTGCTTGTTTTTCATCTTCCATTCCTAAAAAGACTCTATCTTCTAAAAAAGAATCTAAAGATTTTAAAATTTGCATATCAGAATCTAAATATATTCCTCCATGTTCATACAGAACTTTAGCTCTAAAATAATCAGATAAAAAAGCCCAAAGTTTTCTTTTATAACACTCTTTCAAAAATCTATTTTTCTCAATCTCGTTATAAAAATCTAAATTTTCTTCATTCCACTCTATTATTTCATACTCCGGTAACTTTTCTCTCCATGAATTTATACAAATATCCATCAGATTAGGTTTAGATCCTTTTCCTAGCCATATATAATGTATCTTTTTTTCCATAAATCCTCCTAGAATTTAGGTATTTTCTGAGTATTTCCTATACTTTTACCCACAATTTTTCTTAAAAAATTAGAAACTGTAGGAGCAAAATAGATTAAAATCTCTTCTATATTTTTGTTTCTCATACCTCTAACTTCTTTAAATATCTCTCTATAATTTTTCAATTTGCCTTTGTAATCTTTACCTGAATTTATATATCTATAAAGAACAACCTTATAAAAACTTGGTAATAACTTAGATAAAGCTTCTCTTCCGTATTCATCTGTCTTTGAAAACTCACTTAATAACATATAACATATTTTCTCTAATGAATCTACACTTCTATCATTAACAATACTCATTATACTTCCTGTTCTTTGTCTATAATAATAAAAGGCAATATCAATATACTTAACTCTTTTAGCTTTCAAATAAACCATTGGAGTAAAATAACTATCCTCATGAATTAAATTATCATGAAAATAAAGCTTATTTTCACATATAAACTCTCTTTTATATATATCATCTACAACTTCTTCTCTAAAACATTTAGTTCCTTGAAATAACGTTAAAAAAAACTTAGTCCCCTTACTTACTGTAAAATCCTTTATCTCTTGAGATCTAAATAGAGGTTCTCCAACTTTATTATCAGAAAAATATCTCATATTACCAACCATAACGTCTAAATCTAATTTTTGACCCTCTTTAAAAAAGTTTTCAAAACCACTTGAATCAATTATATCATCACTATCAATAAAAGCTAAATATTCCCCTCTAGCTTCTTTTATTCCTGCATTTCTTGCCGAGGATAATCCTCCATTTTCTTTATCTATTATCTTTGTTTTTGTTGGATAAAGTTCCTTATATTTTTTTAAAATATTTAAACTATTATCTTTCGAACCATCATTTACTAAAACAACTTCATAATTTATATCCTTTACTTTATAAATACTTTCTAGGCATTCATCTAAATAATCTTCTACATTATAAACAGGTACAATTATTGTAAGTTCCATAGCTTTCTCCTATATATATCTATTATTATTTTTTCATCAAACTGTCTAATTATTTTCTCTCTACCCTTTTTTCCCATAGTTTTTTTCTCTTCTAAAGATAACTTTATAAATGATTCAATTTTATTAGCCAAATCAACTGAATCCTTTGCTTTTACTAAGTATCCGTTGACATTATCATCTACAATCTCTTTACATCCTGTTACATTTGAAGCTATAATAGGTTTTTCCATACTTGCAGCTTCCATTAATACTTTAGATATTCCCTCTCTATAAGATGGTAATATTACACAGTCAGAAGCGTTTATAAGCACTTCCACATCTTTTCTATGCCCTAAATATTCCAATATACCACTTTTAACATACTCGTCCATTTTAGCACTATCTACACCGTTTGCAGCATTTCCACCTAAAGCACCCAAAAACCAAAATTTAACTTTATAATTTTTATTTTTTATAATTTTTGCTGCTTCAACAAACTCTCTTACGCCTTTATCAAAAAAAGCCCTAGCAACCATTAGAAATATTAACTCTTGATTCTCTTCTCTTTCAACAGGTGAAAATTTTTCTATATTTACTCCTTCTCCTGGTAAAATAAAGATTTTTTCTGTTGGTACTATCTTTTGCTTTATTAAGGTTTCTTTATCATCATCATTCAAAACCCAAACCTCTTTTGAAAATTTCAATGAAAACTTATACATTTTTTTTGCAATACTTGAAATTATTCCACCTTCAACAAAAGAGTAACCTAATCCTGTCAAGACCGCGATACTTTTTATCCCAGCTATCTTTGCTGCTATTGTCCCGTAAATATTTGGTTTTATTGTATAATGAAAAACAATATCAGGTTGCTCTTTTTTATAGATTGCTTTTAATTGTAATAGAAGTTTAAAATCTTTTACTGGATTTATACCTCTCATATTTAATTCTATAGGAATATGTCTTATTCCTAGCTCTTCTAAAAAATTTATTCTTGTATCATTAGGTGCAATTACTATTACCTCATGCCCATCATTTATCAGAGCTTTAATTACTCCATATCTAAATATATAAATATCCCAAAGCACATTGGCTGTAAAAAATATTTTTAATTTTTTCATAATATACCTCTCATTAGTATTGAATTAACAACTCTTTGCCATGACTTTCTTTTAAATACTTTTTTCCTTTTATTATTTCAAGTTCTCTCTCTTTATAATTTAATTCATTAAAAAGTGCATTTTTGTAATTATAATTTATTGTGTTCCCTGGAAAGGTAGTGCTCCTATATATTCTAATCAAAGATAAAGCCATTACTATAGCCACCATAAATTCTTTTCTCTCGAAATTTTCTAATGATCTTGTTAAAGTTAGCCAAACACTATAAATAAACAGAATTCCTATTCTTAAAGAAGCTACAGATAATTCTGATGTAAATAAAAATATCACCACCCAAATATACAAACTATTTTTTATGATATTATTATTTTCATATTTATAAGCTAGTAAAAATAAAATCGCTCTCTCTATATAAAATAAATTTAGACCTCTTTCTAGGTTTGCTGGAAGGATGCTTTTATAGTTAACAATTTTATCAGCTATTATAGTTGGTAAAAAATCCCAGTTATAGTTTAATAGCAGCTCAATACCCTTTAAATTTAAAAGATAATAAAAACTACCAATTATAAAAATTCCTAAAACTATCCGTTTTTCATAAGTATAATTTAAAATAAAATACATTGGTAGATATAAAATCGCACTCATATGGAAAGAAACTCCAATTATATTTAATAATAAAAACGGTATAATCTTACGCTCTTCAATATATTTTAAAGAGAATAAAAATAATATTATCGCTTTCATATTTCTTAAAAGTTCAACTTCCATATGAAATCCCTGTATACTAAAAAAAATAGCAAAAGCCATTATAGGATATTTGCAATACCTTTTAAAAATATAGTATAGTGCAATAAAATCAATTGTTGTTGTTACAAACTGATAAAATATATAATTTTTAAAAATATTACCTATAAAAGAGGTATAAAGCATATATCCCTTTTCATAGGTGTAAGTCCCTTCCATAAAAGATGGGTAATAAAAATACCAATCCCACCCTAAAAAACCTCTAGTTCCTAAAAATAAAATTAAACAAACTATTATAACTTTTAATATTAATTCTTTCTTTTCTTTATCTTTGTAAAAAATATCAAAAACTCCAAGCATTAATAATACTATAGCTATAATCAAATATATCATTTTAACGCCTCTTTATATAATTCTATATATTTTTTAGCCGTCGATTCTATTGAATAAACTAGGCTTCCTTTAATCCCAGATCTACTTTTGTCTAAGTAGATTTTAGGATCTTCCAATTGTTTTATATTTTGAACCAAATCATTTACATCTCCAGCTTTAAACAACAATCCAGAACCTGAAACTATATTTGCTAGTCCTTCTACATCACTCGCTATAATAGGAGTCCCAGAGGCCATAGCCTCTAATGCACTTAAACCAAACCCTTCAAAATTTGATGATTGAATTGCTATATCTGCTCTTTTTAACAACGCTGGAACAGAATTCGAATATCCTAAAAACTGTACTCTGTCTTCTAGTTTTAACATTAAAACCTCTCTTTTTACAGCTTCTTCTGTTTCACCTTCTCCAATAAATGTAAGTGTATATTCTTTAGGAAGTTTCTCTAGGGCTCTTACAACCGTTATATGATCCTTAGATGGATGAAATCTAGATACCATGACTAAGTTATTTCCCTTACGTTCTTTCTGTTTTCCCATAAAAGCTCTTAAAGAAACTCCGTTTGGTATAACTTCAATCTTTTTTAAACTAATTCCTGTCCATTTTATTAATTCTCTTGCTGTCGCTTCTGAGATTGCAATAACTTTGCTAAATGAGTTATAAATAAATCTATCTAAATATTTATATACCTTTTTCTCTCTTCTTCTATTATGAGTACTGTGTTCAGTTGTTACATAGATAATACTTCTATTAAAATATCTCGCAAAACTTGTCCAAATTTGTGAGTGTACTAAATGAGCATGAACAATATCTATTTTTTGACTCTTCAATAACTTCGTTATTTCAAAAATATTTTTAAAACTCATTCTATTATTTATCTTAGTTCTATGAACTTTTATACCTCTCTTTTCATACTCTTCTAAAAATTTCTCTCCATTAGTATCCAAAACTAACAGCTCTACATCTGCTCCTTGTCTTTTTTGAGCAGGAATCAAATCTAGCAATAACTTCTCTGCGCCACCTAATTCCAAAGATGTTATTATATGAAGTATTTTCATTTATTTCTCCTATCTTTTTTTCTTTCATAGCAAATCGACTGAAGTAACCTAATCAAAAATTTTATTTTATTTTTTAATGGTATATTTGTTTTTATCATATAGCTATAGTAAAGTTTCATTCCTTTTGGATTATTTTTTATAATTTCAGAAAATTTTCGTGTATATCCATCTTCTAAATATTGATAATAATATATTCCTTTATCTATATATCTAAACATATAGTTTTCTCCTATTTGATTCCATATATAACCTTCGGGAACAAATTTTTCTCCTTCGATTTCTGGAAAAGGATACTCTCTCATTATTGATGTTCTTATGATTTCAGCTTTATCTCCCAAAATTTTCTTTTTATAAAAAATATTAATTGGTGTACTATCTATTTGGTCTTCACCAAAACTTTCTTTTTCCTTCACAGGAGAACCATTATCTAATATTTCAACTTTTCTAAAAACTAATCCAGCATAATCTAAAGGTAACGTTACAATCTCTTCTTGGATTATCTCAACTGCTTTTTCATTTAAATAATCATCACTGTCTACAATGAAAAAAAACTCTTTTGTGGCTAAAAGCGCTCCTATATTTATAGCTCTCATTTTTCCACCATTTTCAACTTTTTTATAAACAATCGAAAATTCATCTTCTTTTATAAAGCTTTCTATTAAATTTTTCGTATTATCAGTTGATCCATCATCAACAATAATCCATTCAAAATTCTTTAGTGTTTGATTCTTTAAACTTTTATACAACCTCTCTAAGGTACTTTTCCTATTATAAGTAGGTGTAAATATGGTTAACATCTTTCTCTTACCTTCCTTTTCCAAATACAACGGTTTTAAGCGTTTTAAATAATATAATTATATCCAAATACAGGCTATAACACTTTATATAGTATAAATCATATTCTAACTTATTTTTAGCATCTTCAACCGTAGCTCCATAGGGATACATCACTTGTGCCCAACCTGTTAATCCTGGTTTTACCATATGTCTTAATCCATAATATGGGATTTGCTTCTCAAGTTCTTTTATAAATACCATTCTCTCTGGTCTTGGTCCTATAAAACTCATATCTCCTTTTATAACATTTAAAAGTTGAGGAAGTTCATCAATTCTTGTTTTTCTCATAAAATTTCCAAACTTTGTTACTCTCGGATCATTTTTTTGAGCCCATTTTGCACCATCTTTTTCTGCATCCTGCCTCATACTTCTAAATTTATAAACTAAAAATTCTTTTTCATTTTCTCCAACTCTTGCTTGTGAATAAATAATAGGTCCTGGACTTTCTAATCTTACTATAATAGCAGCTATAATCATAACTGGAAATGTCATCAAGCCAATAATGATGGACATTCCAATATCAAAAACTCTTTTAACCTTATTTTGAAATTTACTTCTCAAGATTTCAAAACCATATGCATTCAATAACCACTCTTCATTTATATATGAAACCTCTATTTTTTTTTCGATTTCTAACATATAATCTAAATATCCCATTACATGGGTATTTCTTAATTTAATCTTTAAGATTTTTTCAATTTCTTTTTCTTCTAACCTCATTTTACCTAAAAGTAATAACTTAATCCCGTTTTTTTCTACAAACTCTTCTAACTCATCTATATCACCAGAAAAATGAATATGTTTATATCCTTCTAATTTTTCTAAACTTTTTTCTAAATTATACTTCAATTCACCTTCTCCATATATAGAAACTGGTTTAATTCTATATGTAATAATATTTATAACTGTTCTCAAGAATATTATTATTGAAGTGAATAGAGTACAAAATATTATTAACCAAAAATCCCAACTAATTAAAAACCAAATAAAGAAAAAGAAAATATTTAATATAAATATAGTTACATAATTTTTTAAACTATATCTTGGTACATCGAAATTCATTAAATCAAACAAATAAAGTCCCAATAAAATAAAAAATAATACTCCTATTCCAATCAAACTTGTTTCTGATGTTAAATTAAATAATCCCATTAAAATTGAAAATATAGCTCCTAGAGCCCCCATATAAAATAATCTTAGCATTAGTTTTCACTATCTCCTTCATAAAGAACCACTCTTTCTCCGTCCTCTATTATATTCTCATCAGCACCATCTTTATCATAAAATATAATTGCTTTAAAAACCTCATCTTTAGAATCTAACCCGTACTCTGAAAATAAAGCTGATGGATAAACGTCATCTTTATATGACAATACAGTCAATACATTATTATTTCTAACTAAATATTTAGTTTTTTTATTTTTTGTAGTTTTGTCTTCATCTTCTCTTCCAATTCTTCCTAAAATTTTTCCAAGTATATTCAATTGGAATTTATCTTCATCATTTCTTACTTCCCATACTCCCGAATCCTCTTTTTCAATTTTTACTCTTCTCATATCTTTACCTGTTTTTAAAATATATCGAATATTTCCCATGCTATCAAAAGCAAATGGTAAACCTTCATCTTTTAAATTATAAGAAGCTAAGTTAAATCCTGGTTGTATACTCCCTGGAATTCTCTTTTCTACATAAATCGCAGGAAGCCTATCATCTACTGAATATGTTTTTAATTTAATTCTTTTACTTTTTAAAACTTTTTTATCACCAGGATTAAGTTGTTCTAATAAAACTGTATTTTCTATTTTAGGATATAATCCAACTATCGGAAATAATTCTCCTGGAAAATATTTTTTTTCATAACTAAAATTAGGCATTCCTCCTACACCTAATATAGTAACTCTTAAAAGCTCCATTTTTTCATTTTCTCCATATTTCATACCATAAGCTAAAGGAGTTCTTCCATAAGGGTTATATTTTAAATATGGATTATCAAAAGTATAATCTCCTCCTTCAAACTCTTTTCTTATTTGTTTTTCGAATCTCTCGTCTTCTACATAAAGATCTCCATAAAGAGCAGCTTTTCTTATATCAAATCCCTCTAGCATATCATTAATTTCAATAGCTAAAACAGGATTAATTTCCCCTATTTTATATAATGTTTTACTAATCTCTACAACCTCTTCTAAGTTATATTTTTTTATATCTTTTTTTTCTACAAACTCTATTGTCATAGGAGATTTTGATAACATTTCACTAATATTTATTAAATTTTCTTCTGATAATTTTTCAAATACACTCTTACTATTTTTTATAGGTAATAGTTTTGTTATTCTATCTTTTATTTTTATAACTTCAGGTCTATTTTCAATCGTTCTTATAAAAATTTCAAAATTGTTTTTAATTAATTCTTCCTTGAAATATTTTCCAATCTCTGGAGATAATGACAATAAATCTTTCAAACCTTTAATTACTTTTGCATTCTCTATAGCTTTATTATAATCTGTATTTTTAAGATATGAATCTACATTAGGATTGTTTATAAAATCAACTAATTTACCATCCTTTAAAATAGATGTTGCTATATCCATCTTATCTGATGATAAATTCTCTAATATTCTTTTTAGATTACCATCTTTTAATTTTATAGAAAATATTTTTTCATTTTTTCTTTTCTCATTTTTTTGATATAAATCCGATAAACTTTCATTATTTTTTATAGCCGTTTCTATTGTTCTTTTGTTTAATACTAAACCTATACCAAAAATTATTACAATTACTGAAATAAGCAGTACAATTATCTTTTCTCTTTTTATCATTTTTCACCCCTTTGAAATTTTAACAATTCTTTATTATTATACACTATCTTGAAAAAAATGTATAAAAAAAAGAGCGAATACGCTCTTAAAATTTATTTTTACAAAAAATAAAAAAATGGCGCTTCTTGCTGGGCTCGAACCAGCGACAACACGAT
>NZ_JRJZ01000182.1:0-13088 GCF_000800875.1 Cetobacterium sp. ZWU0022 | reverse complement strand
TCTTGTAACAGGTGGTGCTGGGTTTATCGGTGCTAACTTTGTAAAATATATGTTAGAGAAATATGAGAATATAGAGATAGTTATCTTAGATAAGTTAACTTACGCAGGTAATCTTGGAACTATAAGAGAGGAGTTAAAAGATAAAAGAGTAACTTTCTTTAAGGGAGATATCTGTAATCGTGAGTTAGTAGAGAATATATTTATGGCTCATGATATCGATTATGTTGTTAACTTTGCAGCTGAGTCTCATGTGGATAGAAGTATAGAAAATCCTGGGATATTCTTAGAAACGAATATCCTTGGAACACAAAACCTTATGGAGGTTGCAAAAGCTTTCTGGACTGTTGGAAAAGATTCGAATGGTTATCCTATCTATAAAGAGGGTAAGAAGTTCCATCATGTTTCAACAGATGAGGTGTATGGAAGTTTAGCTAAAGATTGGGAGATTGCAAAAGAGTTAATCTTAGATCCAGCTGTAGCGAGTATAGCTTCTGGAAGAGCTAATCTTCAAACTTATGGAGATGCTATGTTCTTAGAGACAACTCCACTTGATCCTCGTAGTCCATATTCAGCATCAAAAACAGCATCGGATATGATTGTTATGGCTTATGGAGAGACATATAAGTTCCCATTCAATATAACAAGATGTTCTAATAACTATGGACCTTACCATTTCCCAGAGAAGTTGATTCCTTTAATCATTAAGAATATCTTAGCCGGAAAGAAGTTACCAGTATATGGAAAGGGAGATAACGTAAGGGACTGGCTTTATGTTATGGACCACTGTAAAGGGATTGATATGGTAATATCAAAGGCTGCAGCTCATGAAATCTACAATATCGGTGGATTCAACGAAGAGCAAAATATCAATATTGTAAAACTAACTATAGATACTATAGCTAGAATAATGAGGGATGAGCCAGAGTATAGATCGGTATTAACTACAGATGTAGAGAATATCAACTATGATCTAATCACTTATGTTCAGGATAGACTAGGGCATGATAGTCGTTATGCCATCGATCCTACTAAGATTGTGACTGAGCTGGGATGGTATCCAGAGACTCCTTTCACTGAGGGAATCGAAAAGACTATCAGATGGTATCTTGATAACCAAGCATGGGTTGAAGAGGTAGCTTCTGGTGACTATCAGAAATATTATAATGAGATGTATAAGGATAGATAAGCTAAAATTTCTTTAGCGAGATATAGTAAAAATTAAAAAACCTTCTAGACTGATAATGCGTTTATCTTTCTAGAGGGTTTAAAGTTGAAATAAAAATAGTAAAGGTTTTTATATTTAATTTTACATCTAAATTTATTAGTATTTACCATCAATCATATTTTTACTCATATCCATTACAATATCTAATTTTTCTTCTATTTCAAAGCATAAAGAAATTATTTCTGTGGTTTTATATCCAAATTTAAAAGATATATTTTGGATAGTATTATATTTATTTTTTACAATGTCAAAAAGGGTTTGGAGATAGTTTTTAAGATGAGTTTTACATCTTAAATCGATAAATTTAGATAAATTATCTAAAAAAGCATCATATTTTTGATCTGGAAAAGGATAGATGAATCCAGCATTTTTTCTATTTTTTAAAAAAACTAATAGTTTCTCAGCTTCCATATAGATATTATCAAGTTGATTTTTAGTTATTTGTAAAGCATCGACATATTCATTATCATATTTTAATGAAGTTATAATTTCTATATTCTCTGTATCTAATATTTTAAACTCTTGAATATTTTCTTTAAAATTCATAATTAATTCATCTCCTTAAAATTATTTTGTTTGTTATTTATTTGGCAACAGAATGTGTTCATGAGCCGAATTTAGGATTGATAATGATATAAAACTATGATATTATAAAGTTGCGAGGTTTAAAATATATAGTTTTATATCAATTTAAGAAGTGCTATTTGTGCTTCTTTTTTTGTATTGACTTAGTAGAATTTGAAACAAAGACTAAAGTATAGGCAGCAGATAACCTACTATATGGGCATGGAGGAAATTTATCTTTAAAATTTCCATTCATTCTAATGTAACCTTCGGTACAACAGTTACATTTGAATAATCCTTTTACATCAGAGGCATCGTCACCTGTAAAATAAGTATTCATATTGAATTCATCTCCTTTTTGCTGTGGCGTAACAAGATAATAACATATAAAATAAAAGGTGTCAATTGTTTAAATGTAAAAAAAAACATTTTTAAATGCAATGTTAGATATAAAATGGGATTTTATGGATAATAAAATGTTGAAAATAACAATTAAAATGTTGAAAATAACAATTAAAATGATATAATGTAAATGTGAAAGAGATTTGTGGAGGTAAAAATGAATGAGTTAATATATTTTGGATGTGAAAATCTATTTTCTTTTAAAGATAAAATAGAGTTTACAACAGAAACAAGCAAGGGAAAGAGTTCGTTTGTATCCGTTATTTATGGTGCAAATGCTTCTGGAAAAACAAACTTTATAAAAGCTTTAGATTTCTTTAAGTTTTTAATATTATCATCAAAAGATAGAAATGCCCAAGAGATGATTCCAGTTTTTCCTTTTAAAAAGACTTTAGATAGAGATACTGAATTTAAAATAATGTTTAAAAGTAACAATGTAAAATATGCATACTATTTAAAATTGAATAAAGAAAGAATAATCGAAGAGAATTTATATCACTATCCATCAGGAAAGATTAGTAAAATATATACTAGATTATATAATTCAGAGAGTAAAAGTTATGAGTTTGATTATGCGAGAAATTATATAAAAGAGTTAAAAAATTTAGAGACAGTATGTCCTAGTAATAAGATATTTCTATCTGTAGCAGCTTTGTGGAAGGAGATGGATGAGATAAAAAATCCATTCAGATTTTTCTCTGAAGTGTTACAAACGAATATTGGAATTGGAGATGTAAAATGGATTGAAAGATCCGCAGAAATATTAGCAAGTAGCACAGAAGAAAAAATGAAATTTATAGAGTTAGTAAAAGTAATCTTACCTGGATTAAAAATGATAAATTCAGAAGTGGAAAGAAAAAAAGTGTCAATAGACGAATTACCTTCGGATCTACCTATGGAGTTCAAAATTTTAATGTCTCAAGGTGAAAGTACTAAGATTGATATAAAATTAGAGTATGAAAATGGAGTTGTTGTTGACTTATCGGAAGAGTCTAAAGGGATAAAAAGATGTGTAGAGATATTAGGTCCAATTTTAGATATTTTAAAAAATGGAAATATATTATTGTTTGATGAGTTGGAAAGTTCATTTCATCCAGTAGTAGCGGAGAATATTGTTAAACTATTTTTAGATGAAAATCAAAATTGTAACAAAGCACAACTTATATTCACAACACATGATGTAAATTTATTAGATACAGAATCTATTGGAAGAGATTCAATTTGGTTTACAGAAAGAGCTGCTGAAAATGATTTTTCAACAGAATTGTATCCA
This sequence comes from Cetobacterium sp. ZWU0022, assembly GCF_000800875.1. NCBI lineage: Bacteria > Fusobacteriati > Fusobacteriota > Fusobacteriia > Fusobacteriales > Fusobacteriaceae > Cetobacterium > Cetobacterium sp. ZWU0022. The sequence continues at coordinate 9,624 of NZ_JRJZ01000182.1, read as the reverse complement.
CTATCTTCAATAGAGGATGTAAAAAAGAGCGAGAATTTAAGAAAAAATTATTTAAAAGGGAAATATTCGTGGATTCCAGTTATGGATAACTTTAAGGTGGAGAAGTTATTTTGCGATAGTGGAAGTGATAAGTAATGAATGGAACTGAGTTTGATTCACAAAGTCCTAGAGTTGCAAAAAGAAAAAAAAGAAAACCAGATGAAAAAAGAAAAATAAAAAGTGATTTAGAAAAAATATTTAGTGGAATACAGAATGGGTTAACAATGTTTAAAAATTTAGAAGAAAATAGTGAAATAGAAGAAAATTTAAAAAATGAATTATTATTAAATGTATACCAAGGTAAAGTTTTAGTTTTATTTGGTGCAATTGATTTATTTTTTCATCAGCTAATTCCAGAAAAAGTGTTGACTATTTTAGAAAATGAGGATTTGAAAGAGGCAACTGAAAATATTCAAAATTTGAAAATATCATTAAAAACATTCTTTAATTACTTAGAAGAAGAGAATGTTACAAAAAAACAACTAATTTTATCAGAAGGAATAAAACAGGAAATAAACTATGTAAGCTATTGGAGCTTAAAAAATATAACAATAATTTTAGAAACTATATGTAATAAAAAAATAGCTTTTTCAGAGATTGCAACAAAGTTAAATCTATCAAAAAAAGAGTTAGAAGACAAAATAAAACAATATTCAGAAAAGAGAAACAAAATTGCTCATAGATTAGATTATGATTTTATAGGAAAAGAAAGAAAAAAAATAACTTATGATGAAATATTAGAAATGACAAAATTTTATGAAGATTTCTTGGATATTATATTAACTTATCTTTAGTAGTGAAAAATAAGTAGAACACGGGGGAATCATGAAAGCATCTCAATTAATAGAAATATTTCAATATATGTTGGAAAAAAATGAGTTTCATCTAGGTAAAATAAGCAATCAGTTCGGTATATCAGAAAGAAGTTTGCGTTATGAGATAGAAAAGTTAAATGAGCAACTTTTTGAAAAAAATGAAGTAAAGATAGAGGTGGAAAAAGGGTGTTTAAAGCACAGTAACTGGGAGGTAGTGCTTCAAAACATCAAGAGCAACAGTATCAACTCTTTATCTATTCAAGAGCGAGAGATGTACATACTACTTCACATATTCTTAAATAGAGAGATAAATCAAAAGCTAGTTGGAATAGAGCTAGATATAAGTTCAACAACAGTGAAAACACACTTTAAAGAGGTAAAAAACTTTTTAGATAGCTATGGTTTATCACTGGTTATAAAACCTAAAAAAGGGTTAGAGTTAGAAGGAAAAGAGGAGAATATAAGAGTTGCTCTTTTAAAACTTTTAAATAGTATCTCTAAAAGTAACTCTATCTTTTTAAAAGAGTATCTAAAAGAAAACTTTTTTGAAAGAATAGAAAAAGATGGAATAAAGAGATTTATAAATTATTGTCAAAAGTTGATGAAGATAATAATCTCTGATGAAGCCTATAAAATAATAATAAACTATCTGAGAATAAGTTTATATATGAATATTAAAAATCATAGATTAACTGAGATAAAAAATGAGAGATTTCTATCAGAAACAAAAGAGTATAGGTGTATAAAAAAAGCTGCTTCTATACTTGAAGAGTGGTATGAGATTGAGTTAGATGAGAAAGAGTATTTAAAAATAACAGACTATTTTTTAGGAAGTAATACATATAATCTAAACTACTCATATTACGATAACTGGGTAGAGATAGAGATTATGCTAAAAGAGATGATTTTAGATTTTGATAGCTATATAAAAGAGAGTATAGTTGAGGATAAACTTCTACTAGAGGGATTATTAAATCATATAAAACCAACAATCTATAGAATAAAAAACAAGATAGAGCTAGAAAACTCAATATATAAAGAGGTGCTAGAGAGTTATCCAAACTATTTCAATATAACAAAGGCGGTTTTAAAAAAGATAGAGGATAGAATGAATCTTCAATTTACAGAGGATGAGATATCTTTCTTGGTTATTCACTTTAAAGCTGCAATAGATAGAAATAAAGTAAAGAGTAAAAAGAAAAGGGTAGTTTTAGTTTGTGGATCAGGTTATGGAACCTCAAAGCTATTAGCTCAACAACTGAACCAATACTATCATCTAGAGATTGTAGATATAATTCCAGAATATATGATAGATAAAGTTATCTCTAAAAATGAGATAGATTTAATACTTACAACTGTGGATGTAAAAATAGATTTAGATGATAAGGTTATTTTGAAACTGAACCCAATTTTAACAGATGAGGATAAAAGAAAAATAGAAGAGATTGGGATTTATAAAAGTTCAAAAAAGATATCTATGACTAAATTATTAGAGGTTATTAGATGCAGTTGCAAAGAGTTTGATGAGAAAGAGTTAAGAGATAGCTTGAAAAATAGTTTTGATGAATATCTAATAGACGATTTTATTCAAGAAAAAAATACAATTTCTGACTATATTGGAGATAGAATTCTAATAAATGAAGAGGTTAAAGATTGGAAAGAAGCTATAAGAAAAGTTGGAGGCTTACTTTTAAAGGATAAAATTATAAAAGAAAGCTATATTGAAAGCTCTATAAAATCTATAGAGGAGTTTGGATCATATATGGTTTTAGGAGATGAAACTCTATTCCCTCATGCTAGAACTAAGGGTGATGTATTTGAAACAGGATTTTCAATAATGACTTTAAAAACACCGGTGCAACTACCGACAAATGAGGTTGTTTCTACTTTAATTATGTTTTCATCTAAAAATAATAACGATCACTTAGATACCTTTGTAAAATTAGTGGATCTATCGAATGAGGAAAACTTTTTACAGGATATAAAGAAAGTTAAAAAACGAGAAGATTTTATAAAAATATTGAATAGATAACGGTGCTAGTCTCTTTATAGGAGACTAGTTTTTTTTTATAAAAATGAAAAAAACAGCCTCTTTATTTTCTTTTTTGTTCAGTATATAATTCAATTATACTAAAAAAAAACAAAAGGGCTGATAGAATGAAAAATATTTTAAAAGATAATATTCATGTTTTAGAAAAAGTCGATGACTGGAGAGACGCAGTTAGAAAATCGGGAAAAATACTTTTAGAAAATGGAGATATTGAAGAGAGATACATAGAGGCAGCAATAAAAAATATTGAAAAATTAGGAAGTTATATCGTTATAACAGACAATGTAGCAATGCCTCATGCTAGGCCAGAGGATGGAGTAAATAAAACAGCTATGTCGTTGTTGCTGGTAAAAGAGGGGCTAGATTTTCTAGGAGAGAGAGTTCATCTAGTATTTATGTTAGCTTCTAAAGATAACTCATCTCATATTGAGGTTATAAGAAAGTTATCAAAATTGATTGATGATGAAGAGTTAGTAGAAAAGATGTGTTCAGCTAAAAATAAAGAGGAAATTTTAAAGTATCTATAAAGGGAGAGTGGTTGTTGTGATAAAGATTTTAACAGTATGTGGAAATGGAATTGGAAGTAGCTTAATGTGTGCTATGAAGATTGAGGAGATATGCCAGGAAGAGGGAATCGATGCAAGTGTAAGTTCATGTGATTTTAACTCTGTTTCTGGAAAAGATGTAGATTTAATTGTAACAATAAAGGAGTTAGCGGATCAAATAACTAATTTGAAAGTTGCACCAATTAGAAGTTACACAAATAAGAAAAAAATAAAAGAGGATGTACTAGAAGCTATATTGAGTTTAGTTAAATAATAATTCTTGAGAGGTGAGTAAATTATGTTAGGTTTGATAGGAGTAATAGGAAACGATATATTAACAAATCCAGCTTTTTTATTAGGTTTGATGTCTTTTATAGGATTGGTAGCTTTGAAAAAACCAATTAACAAATTGATTGTAGGAACTTTAAAACCGATACTTGGATATATAATGTTAGGTGCTGGAGCAGATTTCATAGTTCAAAATCTTGATTATTTAGCAAAGATGATTGAAAAAGGTTTCAACATAACTGGAGTTGTTCCAAATAATGAAGCTATAGTTTCAATAGCTCAAAAAGTTTTAGGAAAAGAGACTATGTTTATTTTACTAGCGGGATTGATTATAAATATTCTGATAGCTAGATTTACAAAGTTTAAATATATATTCTTAACAGGACACCATAGCTTCTTCTTAGCTTGTATGTTCTCAGCGGTTCTTGCAAAAGTTGGATTCACAGGGACAGCTCTTGTTCTTGTTGGAGGATTACTTTTAGGAATGTGGTCTGCAATCTCACCAGCGATTGGACAGAAATACACTGATTTAGTTACTGATGATGATGGAATAGCTATGGGTCACTTTGGATCTTTAGGATATTATGTTGCTGCATTTATAGGAGAAAAAATTGGAAATCCTGAGGATAGTACAGAGAATATAAAAATTCCTGAGAAGTTAAACTTCTTAAGAGATACAACTATCTCTACTGGAATAACTATGTTAGTGTTCTATATAGTTGGAGCTATAGCAGCAGGACCTGAGTATGTAGCCGAGTTATCTGGTGGAAAAAACTATATTGTATTTGCTATAACATCAGCTTTAAGTTTTGCAGTTGGAGTAACAATTGTTTATAACGGAGTTAGAATGATATTAGGTGAGTTAATACCAGCATTCCAAGGAATTTCACAAAAGGTAATTCCAAACTCTATACCAGCTGTTGATTGTGCTGTATTCTTCACTTACGCACCAAACGCTGTTATAATTGGATTCTTATCATCATTTATTGGTGGAGTTTTAGGTATGTTTATCTTAGGCTCTATCGGAGCTGTATTAATAATTCCTGGATTAGTGCCACACTTCTTCTGTGGAGCGACAGCTGGAATCTATGGGAATGCAACTGGTGGAAAAAAGGGAGCTATAGTAGGAGCTTTTGTAAATGGATTGTTCTTATCGTTCTTACCAGCTTTACTGCTACCTGTATTAGGTGGAATTGGATTCCAAAATACAACTTTTGGAGATGTAGATTTTGGAGTGTTAGGAATTATTGTTGGAAAAGTTGGAGAGGTTTACAAAGCACCGGGAATAATAGCTATAATAGTACTGCTAGCTATATTCATAATTGTACCATCAATAGTTAAAAAAGATGTGAAGGTTATAAACGCAAAGGATGAGTATTAAAATGAAAAAGATATTGTGTGTAGGACACTCAGCTTGTGATATAACTTACATTTTAAAAGAGTATCCTATCGAAAATAGAAAGTATAAAGCTGACGGAACAAAAATAATGGGAGGTGGGCCGACTGGAAATGCGGCCTATCTTTTAGGAAAGTATGAGGAGATTCCATCATATATAACAACTCTTGGAAAAGATTTTTATGGTGAGCTAATCGTAAGAGAACTGGATTCTGTTCATGTGGATATGAAAAACTCACTTATCAGTGAAAGTTATATAACACCTTGTAGTATGATAATAACAAATACGTCAAATGGAAGTAGAACTATATTAAATCATAGAAATAAAAATGTCATACCTCATGATTACAAAATAAAGTATGACTCTCAACCTGAAATAATACTGTTTGATGGGCATGAGATAGAGTTAGCAAGAATGGCTTTAGAGAGTTTTCCAAACGCTGTGACTGTTTTAGATGCGGGAAGTTATAAAGAGGAAACCGTTGAACTAGCTTCAAAAGTTGATTTTCTGATTTGTTCTGAGGATTTTGCAAGAGATTATACTAGAGTAGAGAAGTTATCTGAGGAAAATTACGAGGAAGTTTTTTCTAAGATGGAGGAGTTAAATAAAAAAACTGTGGTTATAACTTTAGGAGAGAAGGGGTGTATCTACAGAAAAGATGGAGAGCTATATAATTTCCCAGCTTACAAAACAAAGGCTATTGATACAACAGGAGCTGGAGATATATTTCATGGTGCCTTTATCTTTAGCTTAGCAAAAGGTTATGATTTTGTGAAATCAATTAAGTTTTCTTCGGTGTGTGCTTCTTTATCTGTGGAGAAAATAGGTGGAAGAGAATCGATACCTGAATTAAAAGACGTATACGAGAGGATGGAAAAATGGCAAACTACAGATTTCAGAGTTAGCTAACTATTCTGAGAAGATAAAAAGAGTTTTTAAATAGTTACATTAAAAAGAGTTGTCATTTATGATAGCTCTTTTTTTGATGAGGATTTTAGAGTGTGGTATAATATATAAAAAAAGAGGTGGAGAGAGATGAAAGGTATAATTTTAGCAGGTGGAACAGGAAGTAGGTTGTATCCGGTGACGGCAGTTATTAGTAAGCAGGTGGTTCCAATATATGATAAACCTATGATATACTACCCTCTCTCTGTACTTATGTTAGCTAATATAAAGGATATACTGCTTATAAGTACGGCAAGAGATATACCGATGTTTCGTGAGCTCTTAGGGGATGGAAGTTCTCTTGGAATAAAGATAAGTTATGAGATTCAAGACTCGCCAAAGGGATTGGCTGAGGCCTTTATAATCGGAGAGAACTTTATAGGTGATGACTCTGTCGCACTTATTTTAGGGGACAACCTTTTCTATGGGCACGGATTCACTGGGATATTGGAACGAGCGAGCTCTTTGAAGAGTGGAGCCAACATATTTGGATATTTTGTTAAAAATCCAAAGGAGTTTGGGGTTGTGGAGTTTTCTAGTGATGGGAAGGTGCTGTCGTTAGAGGAGAAACCAGAGATACCAAAGTCAAATTACGCTGTTCCGGGGATATATTTCTATGACAACAGTGTGATAGAGAAAGCTAAAAGAGTGACGCCTTCAGAGCGTGGTGAGTTAGAGATTACCTCTATAAATAGGATGTATTTAGAAGAGGGTGGATTGAATGTTATCAATTTGGGTCGTGGAATGGCTTGGCTTGATACGGGGACCTTCGATGGGCTTTTAGAGGCGAGTAACTTTGTGAAGACGATTCAGAGTCGGCAAGGGATAATGATAGCATGTTTAGAGGAGATAGCTTATCTGAAGGGGTGGATAGAGAAAGAAACTCTGCTGAAAAGAGGAGCTGAACTTTCGAAGACAACATATGGAGAGTATCTTCTAAGTTGTATATAGTAGTTCTTTTTACTTGTTGACTTTTTAAAAAGTATATTATATACTTAAATTACCTTAAGGAAAACCTAAGGGGTTAAACCAATTTATTAAAAGTATTGAGCTTCAGCTCGTGTTCAGAATATTAGCCCTCATTATTGGGGGCTTTTATTCTGCCCTTGAACAAGGCAGAATACTTTTTAATAAATTGGGAGGTGTTAGAATGATTACATTCAATGTAAACAGCATAACATTAGATGGAGGAGCAATTGGATTGATAATTGTTATCTCTTGTTTAATGTGGCTAAATACTAGAAAGTAACACCGCACCTCATACCCCTTAGGGGGTAAGTGTTGAAATAGTTGAGCTGAGGATAAAAAATCCTTAGCTCTTTTTTTGATGAGAATTTTAGAATATGATATAATTAAAAAGAGAGATGAAAAGTATAGTTTAGTAAATGAAACAAGGAGTAGGTCATGATAAAAGGATTGGTATTGATAGAACCTAAGATATATAGTGATGAAAGAGGATTTTTCTATGAGTTTTTTAACTGTAAAACTTTGGAAAAATATAATATAGATGTAAATTTTGTACAGGGAAATTACTCGAAGAGTGGGTTTGGTGTTTTGAGGGGCTTACACTTTCAAAAAATTCAACTTCAAGCAAAACTTATAAGGGTTTTAAAAGGTGAGATTTTAGATGTTGTGGTGGATTTGAGAAATGATAGTGAAACTTTTGGTGAAATTTATAAAGTGATTTTGAGTGAGGAGAATAGAAAGCAACTCTATATACCAGAGGGATTTGCACATGGATTTTTGAGTTTAAAGGAAAACACAGAGATAGAGTATCTTTGTAGTGACTACTATGCACCCCAACATGAATCTGGAATTTTTCCGTTTGATTCGGATCTGAATATCGATTGGGAGCTAGAGAGATATGGTTTATTTCATGAAAAGTTGATAATCTCTGATAAAGATAAAGAGCTACCTAGTTTTAAAGAGTTTTGTGAGGACTTAGAGGAAGGAGTAAATTTATGAAAAATGAAATAAAGTTATATGAGAGCGAAGATAAAAAAATAGAGTTAGAAGTAAATTTAGAAAATGAGACAGTTTGGCTAACTCAAAAGCAGATGGCTGAGTTATTTGATAGAGATAGAACTGTTATAGGTAGACATATAAATAATATATTTAAAGAGGAGGAGTTACAGTAGGAAAGCAATGTGCAAAAAATGCACTTTCCTAATTCGGATAAACCTATTGTATTATATAGCTTAGATGTGATTATATCTGTCGGATATAGAGTAAAGTCTAAAAGAGGGACTCAATTTAGAATATGGGCTAACAAGATATTAAAAGATTATCTTATAAAAGGATATGTTATAAACGAAAAAAAATTAAGAGAGCAAAGCGAAAAATTATCTCATTTACAAAAAACAATCGAAATTTTAAATAGGACAATAAATACTCAAAAAATAGAGTTAGATGAAGCTAAGGTGGTGGAAAAAAGATGATATTAATAACTGGTGGAGCAGGACAGTTGGCTACTGAATTCTCTAGGTTTTTTAAAGAGAATAGCATAGAATTTATAGCTCCTAAAAGAGCTGAGTTGGATATAAGGGATTTTGAAAAGGTAAGAGAGTTTGTAAAGAGTAATGGTGTGACTCTAATTATAAACTGTGCTGCTTATAACTTTGTGGATAAAGCAGAGGAGGAGCCGGAGATGGCTTACTCTGTTAATGCCTTTGCTGTAGAGAACTTAGCTAAGGTGGCAAAAGAGTTAGATATAGAGTTTGTGACATATTCGACTGATTTTGTTTTTGATGGAGAAAAGATGAAACCTTACACTGAAGAGGATGAGGTAAATCCAATCTCTGTTTACGGGAAAAGTAAGGTTTTAGGAGAGAGACTAGCTTTAAAAGCGAACGATAAAACATATATATTTAGGGTGTCGTGGGTGTTTGGAAAAGGCGAAGCAAACTTTATAGAGCAGGTAAAGAGATGGATGGAGAGAGAGAAAATAGCTCTGGCGAGCGATCAAATATCATCTCCTACGAGTACGGTTGATATAGTTTGTATGACAATGAAGATGTTGGAGTTGAAAGAGAAAAGATATGGAATTTATCATCTAAGTGGAGAGGGAGAGGCCTCTCGTTATGAGCAAGGGCAGTATATATTGGAAAAGTTGGGATATAAAGGAGAGATAATCGAAGCTCGTTGTTCTGACTTTACGCCTTATGATATAAGACCAAAGTATTCGAAGTTATGTAGCTCTAAGATAGAGAAACTCTTGGAAATTCAGATTCCGAGTTGGAAGACACGAGTTGATGAGTACCTTGACTTTTATAAAAAAAAAGATTATAATTAAAATATAAAAATACAGAAGATATGAATATTAACGAGCAGGAAAGGCACCCTGCACGCTCTAGAAATAGAGTAACCAGACATGATGGATACGCCGCCCATCTAATATTCAATCAACTTACAAGGTGAGGTAGGATAATATCCTACCTCATTTACTTTATAGAGTTTGGAGGAGATATGCAAAGAGTAAGTAAAAGGTATCTTGTAACAGGTGGTGCTGGATTTATCGGTGCTAACTTTGTAAAATATATGTTAGA
>NZ_JRJZ01000114.1:0-4126 GCF_000800875.1 Cetobacterium sp. ZWU0022 | reverse complement strand
GCACCAGACTTAGGATCTGGCGTTTCGACGTGAGGGTTCAAGTCCCTCCTCTCGCACCACATAAGAGTTTACAGAGTCTTGATTATTCAAGACTTTTTTTTATATCTAAAAAAGGAAAAGGAGAAAAAATTGGAAAGAAATATAAAGTTAACATATAGTTATGATGGAAGTGAATTTTTTGGATTTCAAAGGCAACCAAAGTTGAGAACTGTTCAAGGAGAAATCGAAAAAGTTTTAAAAATACTTTTTAAAAAAGACATTGATCTAATTTCAGCAGGAAGAACCGATAGGGGTGTACACGCTAAGAAACAAGTATCTAACTTCTTTATAGATTCAACAATTCCTCCTCAAAAAATAAAATATGTATTAAATAATAGTTTGCCTAAAGACATAGTTATTTTAGATGTAGAAGACAGTGAGGCAGATTTCAACTCGAGATTTTCAGCTAAATATAGAGCTTATGAATATTATTTAGGAGAGGAAAGAAACCCTTTTCAATCGAGGTATGTAACTTTTGTTGATGAAAAATTAGATTTGGATAGATTGAATTCTATTGTAGCTCCGTTGGTAGGAGTTCATGATTTTTGTAATTTTAGACTTGCAGATTGTTCTAGTAGAACTTCTGAAAGAGAGATGTTTGAGGCTAGATTTGAAAGAGTAGATGAAAAAACTGTGAAACTGTATGTTAAAGCAAATGCTTTTTTAAAATCTCAAATAAGAATAATAGTGGGGACAATTTTATCAATTTATTTTAAGAGAAGACCTGAAAATTATATGATAGAGATGCTAAATGATCCGAATGGAAAATATATAAAAGATGTAGCAGAACCAAACGGACTTCATCTATGTGATATAGGATATTAGGAGGTATTTATGAAAGTTGTTGAAGTTACTTCGGATAATAGAGAGTTAATTGATAAGATATATCAGAACGAGATAGATAGTTTTGGAGTTATGGGTGGAGCAGATATGTGGATGATTATGAGTTTTATTCGTTATGGAAAACTTTATGTTTTACTTGATAATTTCGGAAAACTTTTATCGGTTGCTCAGTATCAAGCTGTATTAAAAAAAAATGCAGTTTTCTTATATGGTTTTTCAACTCCAGAATCTGAAAGAGGAAAGGGCTATGGAAAAAAACTGCTGGAATCAACTCACAATTTTTTAAAAGATATTGGAATAGAGATGGTATATTTAACAGTAGATCCTAAAAATATACCGGCTATATCAATGTATGAAAAGGCTGGCTACAAGATTGAAGAGTTACAAAAAGATGAATATGGAATAGGAATTGACAGATATTTGATGGTCAAAATATTCTAAAGACATCTTGACAAAAATACTAAAAAAGTGTATATTAAATTAAAAACAAATAATTACAATTTTGTAATTATTTCAAAAGGAGATTATTATGTATGTTGAAAATATAGGAGAGCACCTAAAAATACATGACATAAAGCCTTCATATCAAAGAATGAAAATATTTGAATATTTGTTAGAAAATAAAACTCATCCTACAGTAGATGAGATTTATAAGGCTTTATGCCCTGAGATTCCTACTCTTTCTAAAACAACAGTATATAATACATTAAATCTTTTTATAGAAAAGGGAATAACGAAAGTAATAACAATAGAGGAAAATGAGACAAGATATGATGTAGATGTTCATGTTCACGGACACTTTAAATGTGTAGAATGTAAGAAAGTCTATGATATTCCAGTGGCTTTAGATCAATTAGTAGTTGACGGAATGAGTGGTTTTAAGGTAGATGAATACCATGTTTATTTTAAAGGAATTTGTCCACATTGTCAGAATAAATAATTGCTTAAAATAAGAAACTATTTTATTAATTGAAGGAGGCTAGAATGAAAGTTTTTGAAATTTTTAAAGTAAAAGAAAGTCCAGTATTATTAGAGGTATTAATAGCAGATGCCGAAGTGAACGTTGAGGGATTAGAGTTAGTTTCAGAAAAAACAGAAGATGCAACAACTGAAAAGCATGTTCCTTATGTTGAAGAGAAAGAGGATGGGTATTTAGTTAAAGTTGGAAAAGAGGTAGCTCATCCAATGACAGAAGCTCACTATATTCAAATCATAGAGATATGCGTAGATGATTTCTTATATAGAAAATATTTGAAACCTGGGGAAGCTCCAGAAGCTTATTTTAGAGTTCCAAAAGGTGCTAGCGTTTGTGCTAGAGAGTACTGTAATATTCATGGATTATGGCATAACTAAAATATAGGGGGATTAAAGATGGGTAAACACATGAGATGTGTAATATGTGATTATGTTTATGATGAAACGGTTGGAGATGTAGAAAATGGAGTTGCTCCAGGAACAAAGTGGGAAGAGGTGCCAGAGGATTGGGTATGTCCACTGTGTTATGTAGGTAAAGATCACTTTGAAGAGATGTAAAATATGTGACCTCTTGGCTAGTAGGCTAAGAGGTTTTTTTATGCTATAATATAGACTTAAAATAGAGATTAAAGAAAGGGAAAAATATGAGATTAGCAGTACTAGGAAGTGGAAGCAAAGGAAACTCTATTTTTTTAGAGACTGATAATATAAAATTACTTATAGATGCTGGATTCAGTGGGAAAAAAATAGAAGAACAATTGAATAAAATAGGTATAGATATTTGTAGTATAGATGGGATTTTGATAACACATGAGCATGGAGATCATATACTTGGAGCTGGAATAATATCTAGGAAATATGATGTTCCAATCTATATTACAAAAGAGAGCTATGAAGCGGGTGTATTGAAATTAGGAAAAATAAAACCAGAAAATCTTAGATTTATTGAAGAGGCTTTTTGGGTAGGGGAAAGCATGGTCTATCCTTTTGATGTTATGCATGATGCTGAAAGAACTATCGGATTTAGAATAGAAGAAAGTACTGGAAGTAAGGTCGCGATAGCAACAGACTTAGGTTATATTGACAACACTGTTAGAGAAGCTTTTAAAGATGTAGATGTGATTGTAGTTGAGTGTAATTATGATTATCATAAATTAATGGAGTGTTCATATCCTTGGGACTTGAAAGCTCGTGTTAAAAGTAGAAATGGACATCTTTCAAATAATGATTGTGCTAGATTTTTATGTGAAATCTATCATGAGAAATTGAAAAAAATATATTTAGCACATATGAGTAAGGACAGTAATGACCCTAAAATAGCACTAGATGCAGTTATGGATGAACTTAATAGAAATAATATAGAAGTGTCTGTAGAGATTGCACAACAAGATATATGTACAAAGATAATCAAGTTTTAGGAGGACTTTATGGAAGAGATAGAGAGATTATTAGAGGAGTTAAAGTTTGAAGTTGGAGGCACGGATGCTTTAAAAAATACAAAGGAAAAAATAATATTAGGAACAGGAAATTTTGCTGGAAATATTATGTTTATTGGAGATGATTCTAGTTTATATATAGATGAAAATTTAAAAGTGAAGCCAGGTTCGAGTGGAGAGTTTTTAATTAAGTTATGTGATATTGTAGGACTTTCTCCAGATGAATACTATATTACAACATTAACAAAATCAGAGAAAAATTACCGTGAGTTAGAAGAGAAGGATAAAAGAGATTTAAAAGAGTATTTGATGATGCAAATCTCTCTTATGAATCCTAAAATAGTTGTAGCTTTAGGTCAAGACGTAGCAGAGCTTCTTTTAGATAGAGAGTTTAAATTCTTACAGGAAAAAGGAGCTGTCTTCAACTGGAAAGGGGATATAAAACTTTTAGTGACGTATGATGCTAATTTTGCGAAGAAGTCAAGGGATGATGGTGGAAAAAGAGCAAAAGTAGCAGTAGAGTTTTGGGGGGATTTAAAAACTGTAAAGAATAGTATTGAGGAGATTTAATATGAAAATATTAGTTGTTAGATTCAAACAGATAGGAGACGCAATTTTATCAAAACGCCCTGAGAAAACCTCTTCCTCTGTAAGGGAGAGGATGAATCAGGGCAATCTTTTTAGTTTTCAGTACCTCTGATTAAATATACTATTCAATAGTTTCTATTGTTTTTTTCTAAAATATGATAAAATAATAGGACATAAAAATTTAATGAGGAGGTGTTAACTATGAAGAAATATAATTTAGCTTTTAAATATAGAATATATCCTAA
>NZ_JRJZ01000076.1:0-18022 GCF_000800875.1 Cetobacterium sp. ZWU0022 | reverse complement strand
TACTTGGGGGGCAGCCCCCTGGGAGGATAGGAAGTTGCCAATCTTTTTTATTTTTTGTAAAAATAAAAAAGAGAGTTTTATCAAAACTCTCTTCCGTTAAATTCTTGTAGTGTTGTATTTAGTTTTTCTAAAAATGATACAAAGATTTCAAGTTCTTTATCAGAAAATAAACCTTGAAATTTTTTTTGCAATTCAGGTAAAAAATTATCAACAAATGTGATTGCCTTTTTTCCATCTTCAATAAGATATAAACCTTTTCTTCTTTTATCTAATGCTTTTTTTTCGATTAAACCTTTATCTTCTAAATTAGTGACATATTTAGTTACTAAAGATTTTTCAAGTTTTCTTAATTTTGCAATATCATATTGTGTTATTCCTGGATTTTCATATATTATACGAAGATATAAACTTTCTGTTCTTGTAATTTCTAATTCTGAAAGTAGATTATCAAATAAAAAATTAATCTCTTTGTTGATTGCAGATATTAGAAGAATTGCACCTCGATTTGTTTTCATATAATCACCTCATATTTATCTAATAATTTATAATACTCTTTATTTTATGAAAAGTAAATAAAAAGGGTGAATAGTTCATAGGTGAACACTCCATCTATTTATTTGTTTCAAAATAGATTAAAATAACTTATGAAAAAGAGATGAGACATATTTTAGCCACAAATATTTAGTAAAATATTAGTAATAAAAAATGCTCAATTAATAGGAGGAAAGAAAAATGAAAAAAATGAATATGATGGTTTTAATTGGAAGTTTATTAATAGGAACTATGGCTTTTGCAGAAAGAGAAGTAGAATTTGATTATCAAAAGAACTTAGAGGAAAGAAATCAAAGAGATCAAAAAAACATAGAAGCCTACGCAGAAAGTAATAATATTTCAATAGAAGTAGCGGCTCAAAAATATTATCAAAAACTGCAACAAGAATTTAAAAATAATGAAGCATTAAGACAAGAGATGATAAAAAGTAGTAGTGATCAAAATTAATTTAACTCCACATATTGTTTGATAATCAAAATTTTGTGAAAAAAATGTATTTTTTCCAATCAAAATATCTTGACTTTTTCCATTTTATTAGGTATATTACATAGTATAAAGAAACATAAAAATTCAGGAGGTATTTGGTTATGCATATAATAGATAAAGACACTTGTATTGGTTGTGGAGCTTGCGAAGGAACTTGTCCAGTATCAGCAATATCAGCTGACACAAACGGAAAATATGAAATTGGTGAGGCTTGTGTAGACTGTGGAGCTTGCGCAGGAGTTTGCCCAGTATCAGCAATAACAGCATAGTTATAACTAGATTTTAAAGCTTAGGGAAACCTAAGCTTTATTTTTTTTTGATTTTTTTGTATACTTAAAGAAAAAAGGATGGTGTTCCGATGAGTTTAAATAGAAGTCAAAAAGAAGCAGTGGAAACTATCAACGGACCATTGTTAATAATAGCAGGACCCGGTTCTGGAAAGACAAAAACTTTAGTAGAGAGAATGGTTTATATGATCAAAGAGAAAAATATAAAACCAGAGGAACTTTTAATTTCAACATTTACAGAGAGAGCAGCAAGAGAACTATCAACAAGAGTTATGGATAGATTGAAAGATGAAAAATTTCATATAGAAGGAATGTATATAGGAACGCTGCATTCAATCTGTTTAAAAATTATAGATGAAAATATAGAGATATCTAATTTAAAAAAAGGATACAAAGTGCTTGATAATATAGATCAAAAGTTTTTTATCTTTTCGAAATTGAGATATTTTAAAGAAATTAAGGGATTTAATGAATTTTTTGAAAAGAAAGAATATTTGAGTAATTGGAAAATTGGGGAAATCTTAATAAAGTGGTTTAACAAATTTAGTGAAGAGGGATTAGAACTATATGATGAAAGTTTCTTATCAAAAGCATATAGAATCTATAAAGAGATTCTTTTCAAAGAGAATGTAATTGATTTTTCAATGATTCAAAAAGAGGCTTTTCAAATTTTGAAAAATAATGAAGTTATTTTAAAGAGATTCACTGAAAAAATTAGATATATAATGATTGACGAATATCAGGATACAAACACAATTCAAGAAAAATTGATTTTTTTAATGGGCGGAGAAAATAAAAATATATGTGTTGTAGGAGATGATGACCAGGGGATATATAGATTTAGAGGTGCGACAATAAGAAATATACTTCAATTTGAAGAACGAATAGGAAAAGAGTGTAAAGTAATTAAATTAGAAGTTAATTACAGATCAGAAAAGGATATTGTTAAATTTTGTAAAGAATGGATAAATAGTCTTTATTGGGATAAGTTTAGACACTCTAAAGAGTTAGTAGTGCCTGAAGAAAAGAATAGTGAGAAAACCAGAGTTGTAAAATTATCGGTTGAGGACTCTGAAAGCAAATGGCAAGAGAGAATTGCTAAATTTTTAATTTTTTTAAAAAATTCAAAAAAAATTGATGATTTTAATCAAGTTGCATTTTTGTTTAGATCTGTAAAAAATAAAAGAATTGTATCTTTAGCGCATTATTTAGAGTATAGAGGGATAGGAGTCTATTCACCGAGGTCTAATCTTTTTTTTAATAGAGATGAAATTATACTTTTAATAGGAGTTTTTCTTTATATTTTAGCTAGTCCTGAAAGCAAGATTTATAATAATGAATATAAATTGGAAATTTTAGATTATTACAAAAAATGTTTAAATATTGTGGAGAAAAAAATAAAATCTGATGAACTTTTTAAAGAAGAAATTAATTATTTAAAAGATGAATATCTTCAAGAAAAAAATGAAGGAGCGTTGCTAGAACTTTACTATAAAATTATTGGATTAAGTATATTTAAAGAAAGTTTTGAAAAAGAATTAAATGGTGTTTTAAAAAATAGAGAACTTTATAATTTAGGAATATTTTCGAAAATAGTTCAAAAAGCAGATAATATTTCTGGTGTTTTAAAAATAAAAAAAGAAAATATAATAAAAGTTGGAGACTATTTTTTTACTATGCATTTAAAATTTTTAAAACAAAATGGTGTAGATGAATATGAGGATATTAAGGAATATGCTCCAGAAGGAGCAGTATCATTTTTAACAATTCATCAGTCTAAAGGATTAGAATTTCCTGTTGTTATAGTTGGGTCATTAGAAAGTATTCCAGAGGGAGACAGAAATGAAGAGGAAGAGTTAGAAAGAATGTATATTCCATATAACGATTTTGAACCAGATTACAGAATAAAAGATTTCGATTTTTGGAGATTATATTATACAGCGTTTTCAAGAGCTAAGAATTTATTAGTCTTAACTGCAATTGAAAGCAATAAAGGTAAAAGACAAGTTCCGTCTTTGCCTTTTAAAAGAGTTTATGAAAGTATTCCTGATATCCTTTCTGGCGATTTAAGTTTTAATGATTTAGATATAGAAAATATAAATAGTATTGAAATAAAAGAAAGCTATTCGTATACCGGAGATTTATTGAAGTATAAAGAGTGTCCATATAAATATAGACTTAATAAAATTTTAGAATTTCAAAATATGCGAACTGTTGATAATTTTTATGGGTCATTAGTACATGAAACTTTAGAAAATATAAACAAATATATTTTACAAAATATAAATTTAGATGACAGTCAATTATCTAAAGAATATTTTGAAATATATGAAACTATGAGAAAAAGGGATAATATATCCTTAAATAAAGAGATTTTGGAAAAGGGATTCTCTCAAATACTAAATTACTATAAAAGTGAATTTACTAAGAGAAAATTTAAAGATGTAGAAAAAAATATTTTTGCTCTAAGAAAAAACTATACGATAGAAGGAACACTAGATTTAATTATAGAGGAAAATGAAGAATTGAAAGTTATAGATTTTAAAACTGGTTCAGATGAATTAAATGAAGAGATGATGAGTAAGTATATAGAGCAGATAAGGCTATATTGTTATCTTTTATCTGTAAATACAGATAAAAAAATTATTGGTGGGGAGATTTATTTTGTTAAAAATAATAAGATAATAGAAGTTGAGTATAATTTAGGTGATGAGGAGAATATCTTAAAGGAGTTTGATACGATATCTGAACGTATAAGTAAGTGTGATTTCTCTGAAAAAAGTTCTTCGAAAGAAAAATGTTTAAAATGTGAATTTAAAAAGCACTGTTTTGGTATAAATATGATATAATAAGAATAAAAAAAGGTGATTAGAATGTATGTAGTATTAAAAAAATCTGCTACATCTGGAGAAATTTTAGAGTTAAAAAAATTTATAGAAGAAACAGGACATGGGGCTTTAGAGATTCTAGATGGTGGTATAAAGAAAATTGGTATTATGGGTAAAAAAGGTGGATTAACAAAAGAAACTTTAAAGGAGTTTCATATAGTTAGTGATGTTTTACAGATTGGGAAACCTTTTAAATTTGTGAGTAGAGAGTTTAAAAATGAAGATACAGTAATTGAAATAAAAGGAAGAAAAATTGGAAGCTCTGATTTAGTTTTAATGGCAGGACCTTGTTCTATTGAAGATAGAGATATGATACTAGAGATAGCTAAAGTTGTAAAAGAAAATGGCGGAGAATATCTTAGAGGTGGTGCATTCAAACCGAGAACATCTCCGTACGATTTCCAAGGATTAGGTGAAGAGGGTCTTAAGTATATGAGAGAAGCTTGTGATACTTATAATCTTTTGATGGTAACAGAGGTAATGGATACAAGAGATATAGAGTTGATTTCAAAATATACAGATATTTTCCAAGTTGGTGCTAGAAATATGCAGAATTTTAGTCTATTAAAAGAACTTGGAAAAACGGATAAACCAGTACTTTTAAAAAGAGGATTGAGCGGTACAGTAAGAGAGTTCTTAATGGCTGCAGAGTATATTGTAGCTTTTGGAAATACACAGATTATTCTTTGTGAAAGAGGAATAAGAACGTTTGAAACGGCGACTAGAAATACTGTAGATATAAATGGAATAGCTCTTTTAAAAGAAAAGACACATCTTCCTATAATTATAGATGCAAGTCACGGAACAGGAAAAAGATCTCTGGTAGAACCTGTGACATTAGGATGTGTTTTAGCGGGAGCTGATGGTGCAATGGTAGAGATTCATAAAAATCCATGTTGCGCTTTATCAGATGCAGATCAGACTTTAAGCTTTGAAGCTTTTGAAATACTTTGTAAAAAATTAAAGAAAACACTAGAATTTAAAGAGAGCTTAAAATGTTTATAGATAAGAAAGAATATTGGGAGCTAGAGGAGTTTAAAGAGTTTAATTTAAAAGCTATTTATACAACTAAAACTTTTGGAGATGTTCGAAATGAAGAGGATAGAAAAAATATAATCTCGATATTAAAAATAGAGGATAAAAAAATCTATTCAGGTTATCAAACACACTCGGATAATATAGTTATAATAGAAAGTGAAACGCCAGAGTATTCTGAGGATACAGATGGTTTTTTAACAGATAGAGATGATGTGGTAATATTTACTAAATATGCAGATTGTCTGCCAATCTATTTTTATGATAAAAAAAATAAGGCTTATGGCTGTGTTCATTCTGGATGGGTAGGAAGTTTTAAAAAGATAGGAGTAAAAGCAGTACAGCTTTTACAAAAGAGATTTAAAACTGATTTAAAAGACCTTATAGTAGCTTTCGGAATAGGAATCTCTCCTAAAAATTATGAGGTATCAAAAGATTTTTATGAAAAATTTAAACTAGAGTTTTCAAATGAAATTTTAGAAAAAGTATTTTTAAATATAGATGAAAAGTATTTTTTTGATAATCAGAGGTTTAATTATAACTTGATGATAAACTTTGGAATAAAATCAGAAAATATTATAGAAACTCAACTTTGTACATTTGAAGGGAATTTTCATTCTCATAGAAGAGAAAAAGAACTTTCAGGAAGAAATGGAGCATATATATATGTTGACATTTCTAGAGAATAGTGGTACAATAATTTGCTAATAAAATGCACATTGATTATTTCTAAACAAGGTGCCCTTAGGGGATGTTTAGTTTTGAGATCAATGGAAGAAAAAACCAAAACTAGGAGGAATTAAAAATGGCAGTAATTACTATGAAACAATTACTTGAAGCTGGAGTTCACTTCGGACACCAAGCTAAGAGATGGAATCCAAAGATGTCAAGATACATCTTCACTGAGAGAAACGGAATCCACGTAATCGATTTACACAAATCTTTAAAGAAAATAGAGGAAGCTTACGCTGTAATGAGAGAAATCGCATCTAACGGTGGAAAAGTTCTTTTCGTAGGAACTAAAAAGCAAGCTCAAGAAGCTGTTAAAGATCAAGCTGAAAGATCAGGAATGTACTACATCAACAACAGATGGTTAGGTGGAATGTTAACAAACTACAAAACTATCCAAACTAGAGTAGAGAGATTAAAAGAGTTAGAAAGAATGGAAGCTGATGGAACATTAGATACAGCTTACACTAAGAAAGAGGCTGCTAACTTCAGAAAAGAGTTAGTTAAACTTTCTAAAAACTTATCAGGAATCAAAGATATGAAAGAAGTTCCAGCTGCTATATTCGTAGTAGACGTTAAGAAAGAAACTTTAGCAGTAGTAGAAGCTGCTAAATTAGGAATCCCTGTATTCGCTATGATCGATACAAACGTAGATCCTGATTTAATAACTTACCCAATTCCTGCAAACGACGATGCTATCAGATCGGTAAAATTAATCGCTTCTGTAATGGCTAACGCTATCATCGAAGGAAACCAAGGAAAAGAAAACGCTGCAGTAGCTTCAGACGAAATCGCTGTTGAAGAAGGATCAGCTGAGTAATTAATACTTGAATTTATGGAATTGAGTGCTTAGCCCTCAATTCCTTGTACTATATAGATATGAAAGAATTCTAAAAAATTAGGAGGAAAAAATGGCAGAAATTACAGCAAAATTAGTAAAAGAACTAAGAGATAGAACTGGTGCTGGAATGATGGATTGTAAAAAAGCATTAGGAGAAACAAACGGAGATATCGAGAAAGCGATAGACTTACTAAGAGAGAAAGGAATTGCTAAAGCAGCTAAGAAATCAGGAAGAACAGCTGCAGAAGGATTAATATTCGACGGTGTTTCTGCTGATAACAAAACAGCAGTAGTATTAGAGTTCAACTCTGAAACAGACTTCGTTGCTAAAAATGACGAGTTCAGAGCTTTAGGACAAGCAATGGTAGATCTTGCATTAACTGCAGGAATCAACACTGTTGAAGATTTAAAAGCTGCTGATTTAAACGGAACTACAGTTGAAACAACAATAACTAACTTAATCGCAAAAATCGGAGAGAACATGTCTCTAAGAAGATTCGAGAAAGTAACTGCTGAAGGATTTGTAACTACTTACAATCACTTAGGAGGAAAATTAGGAGTTATCGTTGAAATGACTGGAGAAGCTACAGAAGCTAACGTAGCAAAAGCTAAAGATATCGCTATGCACGTTGCTGCTATGGATCCTAGATACGTAGACAGATCAGTTGTAACTACTGACGATTTAGATAGAGAGAGAGAAATTTCTAGAAAGCAATTAGAAGCTGAAGGAAAACCTGCTCAAATTATCGAAAAGATATTAGTTGGAAAAATGAACAAATTCTACGAGGACAACTGTTTAGTTGACCAAATCTTCGTAAAAGCTGAAAACAAAGAAACAGTTGCACAATACGCTGGAGATATCAAAGTAGTTTCATTTGCAAGATACAAAGTTGGAGATGGAATCGAAAAAGAGGAAGTAGACTTCGCAGCAGAAGTTGCAGCTCAACTTAACGCGTAATACAACAAAAATTATAGGGGTGCGACTTAGCACCCCCTTTTTTTAAGCTAAATAAAAGATAAAAGAGGAGAGTTTTGACATGAAGCCAGTTTATAATAGAATTCTATTAAAATTAAGTGGAGAAGCTTTAATGGGAGACCAAGAGTTTGGAATTTCATCTGAGACAATCACTTCATATGCTAGACAAATAAAAGAGATAGCTGATTTAGGAGTAGAAGTAGGAATCGTAATCGGTGGAGGAAATATCTTTAGAGGATTATCTGGAACTGAACAAGGTATAGATAGAGTAACTGGAGACCATATGGGAATGTTAGCAACAGTTATAAACTCACTGGCTCTTCAAAATGCAATTGAATCACTAGGAGTACCTACAAGAGTACAAACAGCAATCGAAATTCCAAAGGTTGCAGAGCCTTTCATAAAAAGAAAAGCTCAAAGACACTTAGAAAAAGGTAGAGTTGTAATCTTCGGTGGAGGAACTGGAAATCCATACTTCACAACAGATACAGCTGCAGCTTTAAGAGCTATTGAAATCAATGCTGATGTTGTAATAAAAGCAACAAAAGTTGATGGAATATATGACAAGGATCCTGTAAAGTTTGCAGATGCAGTAAAATATGTAGATGTAACTTATACAGAGGTTTTAAATAAAGATTTAAAAGTTATGGATGCAACAGCAATCTCTTTATGTAGAGAGAACCAATTGCCAATCGTTGTATTCGATTCATTAACAGAAGGAAACATTAAAAAAGTTGTTTTAGGTGAAAAAATCGGAACAACTGTAGTAAATGGATAATTTTAGGAGGGTAAAATGAGCGCACAAGTAGTAATTAATGAATGTAAAGAGAAAATGAGTAAAGTAATAGACTCAACAAAGCACAAGTTTGCTTCAATAAGAGCAGGAAGAGCATCTGTTTCTATGTTAGATGGAATAAAAGTAGAGCAATATGGATCTTTAATGCCATTAAACCAAGTTGGATCAGTATCAGCTCCAGAAGCTAGAATGCTAGTAATCGATCCTTGGGATAAATCAGTTATACCTGTAATCGAAAAAGCAATAATGACTTCAAACTTAGGATTAACTCCAAACAACGATGGAAAAGTTATCAGACTTATGATTCCTGAGTTAACAGCTGACAGAAGAAAAGAGTATGTAAAGTTTGCTAAAACAGAAGCTGAAAACGGAAAAGTTGCAGCTAGAAATGTTAGAAAAGATATGAACAACTCTCTAAGAAGATTAGAAAAAGAAGGAGAGATAACTGAGGACGATTTAAAGAGATTTGAAGATGATGTTCAAAAGTTAACAGATGCAACAATAAAAACAATTGATGAGCTTTTAGCTTTAAAAGAAAAAGAGATCACAACTGTATAGTTAAATTAAAAGAGAGTTTTTCAACTCTCTTTTTTTGTTATAAAAATATATAGAGATAAGAAGATTCCGCTAAAAATTAAAAGAATAATTAAAATCTTATTAGCCTCAGAATAATCTCCGGATTCGATAGCAGAGTATAGAGCTAAGGGAAGTGTTCTGGTTTTTCCAGGAATATTCCCTGCAATTAAAATAGTTGCTCCGAATTCTCCAAAAGCTCTACCAATTCCAAGAATAGTTGCGGATAAGATTTTTCTATAACCTAATGGAATATAGACGTACCTAATCATATTAAATTTAGAAACTCCTAAACACTGTGCTGTTTCAATATAAACTTTATCTATTGTTTCGAAGGCTACTTTGATGCCTTGATATAAAATAGGTAAAGAAACTATAATTGCAGCTAAGCATGCACCTTCAAAAGAGAAGATAAATCTGAAATCTAGATATCTATAGAAGATTCTTCCAATAAAACTATTTATCCCTAAACCTATAATCAACATATATCCAATTACAGATGGTGGTAAAAAAATTGGAAGAGTAAGTAAAAATTCAATTATCTTTTTGGATTTTCTCTTTTTTTCAAAAATAAAATAAAGTGAAATACTGAAAAAAAGATTGAAAATTATAGCTATTGTTCCAATAGAAAGAGAGAGTTTTAAAGCATTAATCATTCCCAATCTTTTCCTTTTAAGAACTCAATAAATTTTCTGGCTTCAGCTTTATTTTTAGATGACTCTGCTATTCCAATTGAATATTCGATTGGAGAGTGGAGATTCTTATCAAAAACTTTAACAATCTCTGAGTTTTTAAGAAGCTTAGTATCAGTTAGATAAACTATACCAAAATCAGCCTCACCAAGCTCAACATATGATAAAACACTTCTAACATCTTTGGCGTATACGAAAGAGTAGTTTTTAGGCTGTAATTTATCAAGAACTTCAGTAGCATATGCTCCTGCAGGAACGTATTTAGGATCTCCAATAGCCAAAACTCCATTTTCTGATGTTACTTTTTTGTTTTTAATTAAAGCTAATGAGTTTTCTAAAATAACCTCTTCATCTTCAATATATTTATTCTCTTTTAAATCAATCATATAGGCTCTATCAGCTAAAAAGATGATGTCGACATCGCCACCTCTTTCAAGCTGCTTTTTAAGTGTACCAGAACCACCTAGATTTAATGTAACATTGAAATCAGGTTCTATTTTTTTGTATTCTTCAATATTTTTTTCTAAATACTCTTTTAAAGAAGCAGCTCCACTTAGAAGCAGCTCTTTTGAAAAAGAGAGTTGAAAAACCATAAGAAAAAGTAATAAAACTATCTTCATAAATCCTCCCCCCCTAAAAATTATTTGTTCATATTATAAAGAGTGTAAAGTCCTCTGATACTAAGTTCAGGACAGTATTCATCAATCTCTTGAATTTCAGCGAAAAGAATCTTTCCAAGTCCACCAGTAGCAATAATGTATGGGTCAGGAACTATCTTTTTAATCTCTTGAATTATATTTTTTAATTGTCCAGCATACCCATAGAATATTCCTGCTTGTATTTGTTCGGCAGTATTTCTACCTAAAACACTTTCAGGAGTGCTGAATTTAACCTTAGGAAGTTTAGCAGTATTTCCAAATAAAGCATTGATAGACATCTCTATTCCAGGTAAAATTCCACCACCAATATAAACTCCATCTTTCAAAACTTCGTAAGTAGTTGCAGTTCCTAAATCAAAAATAACCAAATTTTTATTTGGATAATCGATAACAGCTTGTGCAATGTCGATTATTCTATCTGCTCCAAATCCATTAATCTGAAGAGTTTCAGAGAATGTAAATGGCAGATTTAGATTTAAATCTATAACCATAGGTTCAATTTCAAAATATTTTCTACCTAAGAATTGGAAAATTCCAATTAGGTTTGGAACAACAGATGATATGACGATTCCATTTAACTCCTTAATTTCAACTCCGTTAAAATCACATATATTTTTTAAGTATGAAAAATATTCATCCTCAGTTAATTTTTCGTTTGAAGATACTCTGAAAGTAAGTAAAACCTCTCCGTTGGGGTTAAGTAATCCAGTAACAATATGAGTATTTCCAATATCTACAGCTAAAAGCATGTAATCACCGCCTAATAAAATTTTAGATAATCCATATTATAAACTATAATTAAAAAAATGTAAATTTTTCTCGGATAAATTATTAAAATTTCATATAATATAGTAAATATGAATATGAGGTGTCAGATGAAAAAAGCGGTAGGAATAGTAGTCGAATATAATCCTTTTCACAATGGACATAAATATCATTGCTTAAAAGCTAGAGAGCACGGAGATTTAGTTATTGCTGTTATGAGTGGAGATTATGTTCAAAGAGGAGAGCCAGCATTAATAAATAGATGGGATAGAGCAGAACTAGCTTTAAGAAATGGGGTGGATATAGTGGTAGAATTACCAGTATTTTATTCAACTCAGAGTGCAGAGATATTTTCTAGAGGAGCAGTTGGACTATTAGATTTAATGGGAGTAGAAAAGATAGTTTTTGGATCAGAGAGTGGAGATGTTCAAAGCTTGAAAGAAAGAGCAGAGTTAGAGGAGATGAATGAGTTTAAAGAAGAGTTAAAAAAGCAACTTAAAGATGGAAACTCATATCCAACGGCTTATTCAAATAGTTTAAGAAAATTAAATAAAGGGATAGATTTAAATTCAAATGATATTTTAGGTGTTGAATATATTAAAGCTTTGAAGTTTTGGGAAAGTGATATAGAACCAGTAGCAATAAAAAGAGAGAAAAGTGGATATTATTCAGAAGGAATAGAAGATGGAATATCTAGTGCTACAGGAATTAGAAAAAAATTAGAGCAAGGTGAAGAGATAAAAGATGTTGTTCCTTTAACGACATATGATATTTTAAAAGAAGCTTTAGAAAAAAATAGATTTGCGAAATTAAAAGATTTCTATCCGTTTATAAGGCATAAAATTTTATTGGAAAAATATAATTTGAAATATATTCAAGATATAGAGGATGGATATGAAAATAGATTATATGAAGCAGCTTTCAAATGTATTGATTTTGAAGAATTTTTCAAAGAGATTCAAAGTAAAAGATTTACAATAGGTAGAACTCAAAGAATACTTATTCACATCCTTTTAGGTATAAAAAAAAGTGATGTGGAGAGTGTTAAAAATAATGTTCCATATGTTAGAGTTTTAGGTTTTACAAAAGATGGGCAAAACTATTTAAAGTTTTTAAAAGAAAAAGATATTGAAATTTTAACAACACTTAAAAATATTCAGAGAATATTGAGTGAGGAAAACTTGAAATTATTAGAAATGAACGAAATTGCAAGCAAAATATATTCAATGATTAATCCGTATGAAGATAGAAAAATCCCTATAATGATAAGGTAGGATTAGATGAAAAGTAAAATAAAAATAACAGATGATTTAAAATGGATTTTAAATAGATTGAATAGTTATGGAAAAGGTTATATTGTCGGAGGTTATATTAGAGATTACCTATTAGGAATAGAACCAAAAGATTGTGACTTTTGTACAGATATAGATTATGAAAAATTGAAGGTTATTTTTGCAGAGTGTTCACCGAAAGAGATAGGAAAAGCTTTTGGTATTATCCAGATTATATATAATGGTAAAAGTTATGAAATAGCTAAACTGCGTAGAGAGATAGGATTTACAGAGAATAGAAATGTAGTAGAGGTCGAGTTTGTAAGTGATATATACGAGGATTTAAAAAGAAGAGATTTTACAGTTAATGCAATAGCATTTGATGGAGAGAGGATAATATATACATCAAATGAATCTTTAAAAGATATTGAAAATCGAATTTTAAGATTTGTAGGAGAGGGAGAAGAAAGAATAAAGGAGGATCCTCTAAGAATATTGAGAGGAATTCGAATTGCTGGAGAGAAAAAGTTATTTATATTGAAGAGTGTTGAAGACAATATGATTAAAAATAAAAAAGAGATACAAAGAGTTTCAATTGAGAGAGTACAAGATGAAATTTTTAAAATGTTAAAGGGTGAAAATAGAGTAGAGTCATTTTATCTATTAAACAAACTTCAAATTTTTGAAGAACTTTTTCCAGAAACTTCTAAAAAAATGGATTTAATCGGAGTTTTAGATAAAATAAAACAAATAGATAGATTAAATTTAGAGTTAGCAATTATATTTTTTAAATCTAAAGAGGAACTTTCAAAATTAAAATTAGATAATAAAAGTAAAAAATCAATTTTGAATATAATCAATCAAAAAGAAAACTTTAAAAATATTAAAACTAAATATGATGTAAAAAAAATGATATCTCTTATTGGTTTAGAGGATTTTAAAGATATTTTAGTATTAGAAAAACTAGAGAGAGAAATTTCGAATTTAGAGATTTTTTTAAAAGAGATTTTAGAAAATAATGAACCAATATTTTTAAAAGATTTAGTTATTTCAGGAAAAGATATTATCTCTTTAGGAGTAACTGATGGAAAAAAAATAAAATTGAATTTAGAGAGATGTTTAGAGAGTGTTTTACAAAATCCGAGATTTAACAGTAGAAATTATTTAATGAAATTAATAAAGGAGGAGAAAAATTGAAACCGAGAATACCTTTGTCAACGCAGATATTTTATGGAGTAGGAGTTAGTTATGCAATAGTAGATCAAATATTTGCACAGTGGATACTATATTTTTACTTACCACCTGAAAATTCAGGGTTAAAACCGTTTTTAGCACCAGTATTAATTTCTCTAGCCTTAGCCATATCGAGAGTTGTAGATATGATTTCAGATCCAGTGGTAGGTTATTTATCTGATAAGTTTAACAGCAGATGGGGGAGAAGGATTCCATTTATAGCAGCAGGTGCTATTCCACTAGGATTGGCAACAGTGGCTTTTTTCTATCCACCGCTTAGCAGTGAAAAATCTACATTCTTATATCTAGCAATGGTTGGATCGTTATTTTTTACTTTTTATACAATAGTAGGTGCTCCATATAACGCTTTAATTCCAGAGATAGGAGAGAATTCAGAGGAGAGATTAAATCTATCGACATGGCAATCTGTATTTAGATTAGTATACAGTGCTATAGCTATGATATTACCTGGAATTTTGATAAAGTATTTTGGAAAAGGGGATACTTTAGTCGGAATTAGAGGAATGGTTATTTCATTGAGTATCTTATGTGTCTTAGGACTTTTTGTGACTGTTTTTTTAGTTCCTGAAAAAAAATATTCAAGACCTGTTGAAAATGTAGGAGCTATAAAAGAGATATTAAAAGAAGTTATAAAAGATAGAGATTTCTTGTACTATCTTTTAGGATTACTCTTCTTCTTCGTAGGATTTAACTCGTTGAGAGCAATGATGAACTATTATGTAGAGGATATTATGGGATATGGAAAAGAAACAATAACAATAGCCTCGGCACTGTTATTTGGAGCCTCAGCTTTATTTTTCTATCCTGTAAATAAATTGTCAAGAAGATTTGGGTATAGAAAAATTATGTTGGCGTCGTTAATAGCTTTAATAGTTTTAACTATAGGATTAGCACTTCTTGGAAAAGTTATTCCAGTAAAATATGGCTTTTTAATATTTGGGCTTTTAGGAATTCCAATATCTGGAGCAGCATTTATATTTCCACCAGCTATGATGAGTGATATAAGTGAGAAGATTAGTAAAAGAATTAACAATAGAATTGAGGGAGTTTGCTTTGGAATTCAAGGATTCTTTTTAAAAATGGCATTTTTAGTGTCGATAGTGATACTACCGTTGATGTTGGTTTTAGGTGGAACTGGAGAGGTAACAAAGTTTGGAATCTACTCAGCGGCAATATTTTCAGCAGTATCCTTTGTAATCTCATATATATTTTATTTTAAATATAGTGAATAGTTTTAATTAGGAGGAGAGTTGAAGCGAATAGGGATTGGGGCATTAATAATAGTTTTTGCCTCAATTTTCTTTTTAAGGTTAAATTTTATGACTTTTAAAGAGAGAGTTGAGGTTGGAGATATAGTTCAAATTACTGCACGAGTAGACGCTGGAAGAGGACAAATTGAAAAGATAAATGGAAAATATCCTAAAAAAAATCTATTTTTTACCGTTGATAAAGTTGAAGATGGACACAAAGTTATTTTGGGAGAGGTACAAAAAATAAAAATATCAAAATGGGGAGCGACATATTATTTAAATAGTGAAGAAGTTATAGAAAACGAAAATTTTTTTAAAGTTTTTTTTAGAAATAGAGTGAACAAGATGACAGAAGAATATTCGATAGATTTGCTTCTTTTTTTAAAAGCGATACTTTTAGGGGAGGGATATTTATTAGCTGATGATTTAAAAGAGATGTTCAGATATACAGGAGCAGCTCATATACTGGTAATCTCAGGATTACACATAGGAGTTATTGTTTCAGGAGTTACATATATGCTATTAAAATTAAACATTCCGAAAAGAGAAAGATATATTTTAGCATTAGGAATATTAACACTATATGTTTTAGGAATAGGTAGATCACCATCAGTATTTCGAGCCTATATAATGGGTTCTATATATCTTTTGAGTAATATATTCTATGAAAAAGCTAGTACAAAAAAATCATTTTTTATAGCTTTTATATTATCTTTGATAATCTATCCAACTTGGATTTATACGATTTCTTTTTGGATGTCTTATATAGCGGTCTTTTCAATAGTTTTTATATATGAAAAAATACCTAAAATAAAAAAATTTAAAAAAGATTTTGTAAATAAAATTTTGAATGCGATGGTATTGAGTCTGACAATTCAACTTTGTATGACTCCAATATTTTATCTATTTTTTAAAAATTTACCATTGTTTTCGTTTTTAAGTAATATTATTTTAATTCCAATAGCTTCGCTAGTTGTGATTACTAGTTTTATAGCTCTTTTTTTATCAAATTTTTATCTAGAATTTTTGATAATGCCTGTTTTAAATTTAAGTTATATATTTTTAATAGAGGTAGTTACAATATTAAATCAGATTCCGTATTTGACTTTAGAATTATAGATATGATAATCTATTTGTGAGGTGATGAGAATGTTCGTATTTAAGGTTATAATTTTGCTATTTTCTTTGGTTTTACATGAGTTAGCCCACGGATATATGGCACTTTTTTGTGGAGATAAAACAGCTAAATATTCAGGAAGACTATCTTTGAATCCTTTGAAGCATTTAGATCCAATTGGGGCATTAATACCAGTTGTAATGCTTTTAAGTGGTAGTAATTTTGTTTTTGGCTGGGCAAAGCCAGTTCCAGTAAATTATTTTGCTTTTAAAAATGGAAGAGTTGGAGAGTTTTTGGTTTCTATAGCTGGAGTTTTAACAAACTATTCAATGATGATAATTGGAGCTCTTTTAATAAGATTTCATATAATTCCATTCAATGATTTATCAGTATATTTCATTATAATAAATATGGCGTTGGGAACATTTAATCTTTTACCAATTCCTCCGTTAGATGGCTCAAGAGTTATAGCTTCATTTTTGAATGATGAAAATAGAATTAAAATATTTACGATAGATAGTTATGGAATATTTCTTATATTAGGACTTAGCTATTTTGGTATTTTAAGTAAAATAATGTCGCCTATTTATAGTTTTATAATAGGAGTAGTAGATTTAATAATTAGGAGTTAAAGAATGAAAAGCATAAAAAAAGCAGTAAGAATAGAGTTTGAAGAAAGGAAATCAAAGTTTATAGGATATGCAAAGCCTATCTCAACTAAAGAAGAAGCCGAAGATTTCATAGAAATGATAAGAGAGATGCATCCAGATGCGACTCATAATTGTACAGTATATAGAGTCATAGATAATGGTCAAGAGTATTTTAAAGCTGATGACGATGGAGAGCCAAGTGGAACGGCAGGAAAGCCTATGGGAGAGATTTTAACTTATATGGATGTAAATAATGTTGTAGTTGTGGCTACAAGATATTTTGGAGGAATAAAATTAGGTGCGGGAGGATTGGTAAGAAACTATGCCAAGACAGCAAAATTAGCAGTTTTAGAAGGAGAAATTGCAGAGTTTATAGAGCGTCATGAATGCCTTTTAGATTTTTCTTATGAGAGAATAAATGAGATTGATTCGTTATTAATATCTGGGAACGATGAGTTATTAAATAAAGATTTCAATGAGAGAGTTACTTATAGAGTTAAAGTGTCAGAAGATACTTTAGAAAAACTAAGAGAGTTAAAAGATATTTTGGTTATAATTTAAAATATATAATAAAAGTAAACAGGTAGAACTTTAAAGTTCTACCTGTTTACTTTTATTTTGTAATCTTTTTTTCTGAATAAAAATAATAGCAGTAAAGTTAAAATGATATATGCAAATTCAACAACTATTATATAGTATGGCCACTCTCCAAAATACTGAAGTGGTGATTGGAAGCTAGGCTTTCTATTTATATATAAATAGTTAGTTCCAAGAACATTATTTATAAGAAATACGCCTGCAGCAATAATGTTTAGACCAAGAAATGAACCTGTCCAAGATTCTAGAGATGGTCTCAATTTGAAAATTTTGTATTCTGTAACAGCAACAAAAATTATGTAGCAGTGTGTTGAGAAAAAACTGATGTTGAAGAAATGTGGAAAAGTTTCTCTAACTTCAGGTGTTAGTAGTGCAAACACAGCTCCGATTGACCAAAAGAATGTTGCGTATAAAAATGGAGTAAATCTAAGAATAGTACCCAATACTGCAAAAATAAGAGTGATATTACAAAGATGTAGTGGAAGTAGAGAATACCAAGCTTCTCCAATTAACTTATATCTAATAAAAAGTTCACCACATTTTATATAGCAATAGGTAAGGCTTTGAAGTTATCTCCACCTTTTCCCCTGCTCCACACCGTGCA
>NZ_JRJZ01000001.1:0-466 GCF_000800875.1 Cetobacterium sp. ZWU0022 | reverse complement strand
TTTAGTTTTTAAAATAATACCGAAAGCTCCACCTGTAATCAGAATGAAAGCGATAATTCCGACAGCAGTTCCCCATTTATCTCCACTAACAAGTCCTTCAAAGATATAGTTAGTTATACTCATATCTCCACCAGCAGCGAAGATAGGAACACCTTGAATAAGTGGTTTTCCAAACTCATCCAAAGCATAAGTGAAACTTCCAGGAACAGGAACTGTTCTAGTTTTCATACCAGCTTCGGTAGCATATTGAATTTTTTCCATAGTAAAGCTTCCAACTGGTATGAGATACGTCAGTATAGCAGCAACTATAACTACAAAAAAGATGATTACATAGGTATCAGGTATTCTGATTTTTTTCTTCATTGTTTCCTCCTAGTTTAATTATTTTTGTTTGTACGAGTATATTTGTTTATGGTAATATAAAAAGACAGCAGAAATGCAACTTAAAAAAGCAACACTTAACATA
>NZ_JRJZ01000084.1:0-99458 GCF_000800875.1 Cetobacterium sp. ZWU0022 | reverse complement strand
TGGGGGGCAGCCCCCTGGGAGGATAGGAAGTTGCCAATCTTTTTTATTTTTTGTAAGTTTTATGTAGAAATAACTTTTTTGAATGATATAATATAAAGAAAAAGGAGTTTATAAAATGAGAAAAGTTATATTTTTAGATAGAGATGGGACTATAAATATAGAAAAATCATATTTACACAAATGGGAAGATTTTGAATTTGAAATAAATGTGATAGAAGGATTAAAAGCATTAAAAAGCTTGGGGTATGAATTTATAGTTGTAACAAATCAATCTGGAATTGCAAGAGGATATTATACTGAAGAAGATTTAAAAACTTTAAATAGTGAAATGGTAAAAAAATTGAATGAATATGATATAGATATTTTGGAATGCTACTACTGCCCTCATCATCCTGAGAAGGGATTAGAAGAATATAAAAAATCTTGTGATTGCAGAAAGCCAAATCCAGGAATGTTATTAGAAGGAATAAAAAAATATAATATCGATGTAAAAAATTCATTTATGATAGGAGATAAAAAAAGCGATTTAGAAGCAGGAAAAAATGCAGGATTAAAATCAATATTAATTTTAACTGGATATGGAAAAAAAGTAGAAAAAGAAGTAGAAAGTGAATACTTAATAGCACAAGATCTTTTAGATGTATATAAGCTAATAAAATAAAAAACTGGAAAAATTCCAGTTTTTTTTATATAAAAAATTTAATTAGAATTATAGCTATGAAGATTTGACTAGTTCCTACCAAGAGTCCATAAAGAGAAGCTTTAGGCCCTTGTTTTATAAGCTCAGAAATATTAACTCTCATACCTATTCCAGCCAAAGCTATAATTTCAAATTTTGATGAGATTAATTTAAAAATTTTGGAAATTTCTACAGGAATTAATCCAAAGGTAAATAGGATACAAAGAATAAAAAATCCAATTATATACCAAGGTATTGAAATATTTTTTTTCTTTTTAGAGTAAACTTCATTTTCTAAAGCAAATTTTGTATCTTTTTCAATCTCTTCGTTTTTAAACTCTTTTGAAAACCAAAGAACAACGATAACCAGAAAGACAATTCGAACAATCTTAAAAATTGTTGCAAGTTCAAGAACATTGTGATTAACCATGCTTCCAGCAGCAATAACTTGACCAACTGATTGTAATATTCCACCTAAAAGAGCAGAAGTTTCTATAGTATTAAAGTTATATAATGAATTTGCTATAGGTATTAATGCAAACATTAGAAGAGTACCGGTCAAATTAACAATAGTAATAGATATTCCTTTGTCATTTTCTTCAGCCTTTATAACAGGAGAAGTTGCTCCGATAGCAGAAGATCCACAAACTGCATTTCCACTTGCCATAAGAGCTCTAAAATGTTTAGAAAAACCTAATTTTTTTCCAATAAACATAGTTAAAAAAATAGTTAATCCCATTTGTAGAAGGATAAAAAATATCCCAGAAAAACCTAATTGTAAAATTGTATTTATACTTAATGTTCCACCCAAAAGAACAATAGAATATGATAATAAATCACTTTCTGAAAATTTAGACCCAGGTGCAAATTTTTTAGATTTTGCAAAAGTGTTTCCAGCAATTAATCCCAAAAAAATAGCAAGAGGTGCTCCACCAATGCTAGGGATAAATTTCCCAAGAAAAAGTCCAAGCTGCGCAATAAAAATACAAAGTAATAAACCAGGAACAATCTTTTTAATACTATTCAAAATAAAACCTCCTAAAATACATTGTTACTTTATTTACAATATAACATATTTTTGTATAATTTAATAGCTTTTTTTGAATCGCGGTTCAAAAATCTTAATAAGGGGCTATAAATTGACTAATAAATCTAATTATGGTAATATATTTAGTAACAAATAAGTACAAAAAAGCTAGGAAGGACGTAAGAATGTTTGGAGATTTATTAAAGAAGATTTTTGGTACAAGAAACGACAGAGAGATTAAAAGAATTAAAAAATTAGTAGCAATGATAAACTCATTAGAACCTGAGATTGAGAAACTTTCAGATGATGAGTTAAAGGGCAAAACTTATGAATTTAGAGAAAGATTAGAAAAAGGGGAAGTATTAGATAACCTTTTAGTTGAAGCATTTGCAGTTGTAAGAGAAGCTTCAAAAAGAGTTCATGGAATGAGACACTATGATGTTCAATTAGTTGGTGGAATCGTTCTTCACGAAGGAAAAATTACAGAGATGAAAACAGGAGAAGGAAAAACATTAGTTGCAACAGCTCCGGTTTACTTAAATGCCTTAACTGGAAAAGGTGTTCATGTTATCACTGTAAATGATTACCTTGCTCAAAGAGATAGAGATTTAATGGCAAGAGTTTATGATTTCTTAGGATTGACTTCAGGGGTAATTGTAAATGGAATGGAAAATCATCTAAGAAAAGCAGCGTATGAAGCTGATATAACTTATGGAACAAATTCTGAATTTGGATTTGATTATCTGAGAGATAATATGGTTAATAAAGTGGAAGATAAAGTTCAAAGACCTTTACATTTCTGTATTGTCGATGAAGTTGACTCTATCCTAATAGATGAAGCTAGAACTCCGTTAATTATATCAGGTGCAGCTTCAGAAACTACAAAATGGTATTCAATATTCTGTCAGGTTGCTTTTAGACTTGATAGAAGTGTAGAAACTGAAAAGATAAAAGATGCAAAAACAAAAAAAGAGATGAATATCCCTGATGAACAGTGGGGAGATTATGAAGTAGATGAAAAAGCTAGAAATATAGTTTTAACAGATAAAGGAATTAAGAAGGTTGAACAACTTTTAAATATAGATAACCTATATTCACCTGAACATGTTGAACTAACTCACTATCTGAATCAAGCTTTAAAAGCTAAAGAGTTATTCATAAAAGATAGAGATTATTTAATCAGAGAAGGAGAAGTTGTTATAATAGATGAATTTACTGGAAGAGCAATGGAAGGTAGAAGATACTCTGATGGTCTTCATCAAGCAATAGAA
The DNA here is from genome assembly GCF_000800875.1 of Cetobacterium sp. ZWU0022. Taxonomy (NCBI): domain Bacteria; kingdom Fusobacteriati; phylum Fusobacteriota; class Fusobacteriia; order Fusobacteriales; family Fusobacteriaceae; genus Cetobacterium; species Cetobacterium sp. ZWU0022. The sequence continues at coordinate 96,481 of NZ_JRJZ01000084.1, read as the reverse complement.
GCTAAAGAGGGAGTAAATGTAGCAGGAGAAAATCAAACATTGGCTTCAATAACACTTCAAAACTACTTTAGAATGTATGAAAAATTAGCTGGAATGACTGGTACTGCCGAAACAGAAGCAGCAGAATTTATGCATACGTATGGACTAGAGGTAATTGTAATTCCAACAAATAGACCAATTCAAAGAGTTGACTTCCCAGATTTAGTTTATAAAACAAAAAGGGAAAAAATTAATGCAATTATATCAAGAATTGAAGAACTTTATAAAAAAGGGCAGCCAGTTTTAGTAGGAACAGTATCAATAAAGAGCTCAGAGGAGCTGTCAGACCTATTAAAAGAGAGAGGAATCCCTCACAATGTACTTAATGCTAAGTTACATGCTAAAGAGGCTGAAATCGTGGCTCAAGCTGGTAGATATGGAGCAGTTACTATAGCTACAAATATGGCAGGTAGAGGAACAGATATCATGCTAGGAGGAAATCCTGAATTTAGAGCAATTGCTGAAATTGGAGCTAGGGATGCTGCAGAATATCCTGTAATACTTGATAAATATAAAATTGAGTGTGAAGAGGAGAAAAGAAAAGTAATTGAAGCGGGTGGATTATTTATACTTGGTACAGAAAGACATGAATCTAGAAGAATAGACAACCAATTAAGAGGAAGAGCCGGAAGACAGGGAGACCCTGGAGCATCAGAATTTTACCTATGCTTAGAGGATGACTTAATGAGATTATTTGGTTCTGAAAGAATTCAAGGAGTTATGGAGAAATTAGGATTACCAGAAGGGGAATCAATTCAACATAAAATGATAAACAAAGCGATAGAAAATGCTCAGAAAAAAGTTGAGTCTAGAAACTTTGGAATCAGAAAAAATCTACTTGAATTTGATGATGTAATGAATAAACAGAGAGAAGCTATATATGCTAGTAGAAATGAAGCTCTTGAAAAAGATGATCTAAAAGAAACTGTATTAGGAATGTTAAAATCAAGTATTTCTGATATAATTGTTGAAAGATTTGTTGGAGAGTTTAAAGATGAATGGGATATAGCAGGAGTTAAAGATTCTCTTTTAGAAAAATATGGTTATGAAATTACAGATTTAGAAGAATATAAATCTTCAACAGTTGAGGAATATGCAGAAAAATTATACACAGATATTGCGAAAGAGTATGAACTTAAAGAAAATGAACTTTCATCTGAAATTATGAGAAAAGTAGAAAAGTATGTTCTATTTGAAGTAGTAGACGCAAGATGGAGAGAACACTTAAAAGCCTTAGATGCTCTAAGAGAAGGAATATATTTAAGATCTTATGGACAAAAAGATCCATTAGTAGAATATAAAATTATATCTGGAGATATGTATTCAAGAATGCTTTCTACAATAAAAGCAGAGACAACATCTTATATGTTTAAAGTTGTTGTAAAAAATCCAGAAGATGAAGTTTTAAGTCCTGGTGAAGGGGAAGAATTAGAATTTGATTCGCCTTGTAACTGTGGAAGCGGAAAAATTTACGGAAAATGTTGTGGAAGAGTTTAGGAGGAAAAATGAAAAAAATTGTAATTCTTATAACAATTTTAACTGCATTAACAGCATGTAGTTCAGTTAATAAAAATGAAACTAGTTTACAAGAGAAGTATAAAGTTGATACGGTAGCTATGAAAAACTGGGAAGAAACTTTTACAAAGGTAATTGTAGGAGAAGCAGAATTAGAAGATTGGTACGGTGCTGATCAACCAATAAGTTTCTTAGCTAGAAATCAAAAATTAGATCAAAAGCAAGTTAAGTTTTTAGATTCGTTAAAAACAAAGGGAGATATAACAGAAGCTGATCAAGAGCAATTTAATGCTATTTTAGAGAAGACTGTAAAAAAACTTCCAAGACAATATTACTTAAAAGATGAAAACTTTAAAGATCCAGCGGGATTAGCAAAGTACATGGTAGCTCAATCATATATTAGAATGGCTAACCCTTCTAATCACATAGCTAATGAAGTAGCTACAAAAGAGGAGTGGGCTGAAATCGTTGCATTCTCTAAAAAAGATGATTTAACAGAAAAAGAGATTAAAAGATTTAGAAAATTGTTAAATAAGTTTATAAAAAGAGGAGAATTCTTTGATTCAAAAACTTGGTATTTCGTAGAAGTTTCACCAAGAATTATAGAAGTGAACGATATGTATAAAAAGACAGAGAAAACAAAAATAGAGAAGAATAATATAAATGCAAAGGCATTATACCTTGCTTATTCAGAGTATTTTTCAAAGTTAGAAAAGTGGGATGACTAAAAAATTATGGCGCCTTTAGAAATAAAGGGGCCATATTTACTTGTAGGAGGATTTTATGAAGAAAAGGTATGATCTTCACACTCATACAACATATTCAGATGGAACATTTACAGTAGAAGAGTTATTAAAAAGAGCAAAATATATAGGTTTGGCAGGAATAGCTATAACGGATCATGATACGATGGAAGGTGTGTCTGAAGCTAGAGCAATAGCTAAAAGTTTAGATTTAGATTTTGTATCTGGAATAGAGTTCTCATGTTCTTATGAAGGATATGAAATACATATTTTAGGTTATCTTTTAGATGAAAAATCAGAGGAATTATCGTCTAAACTTATAGAGTTAAAGAAAGCACGTACTAATAGAAATGAAAAAATTGTAAATAGATTAAACTCTTTGGGTTTGAAAATAACATTGGATGAAATAGAAAAAGAAGCTACAGGGGCAATAGTAAGTAGGGCACATATATGTAATGTCATGATGAAAAAAGGATTTGTTTATACGAAAGGTGAAGCTTTTAAGCAGTATTTAGGAAGAAAAGGAGCTGCATATATAGAAAAAGAAAGCTCAAACCCATTTGAAATAATTAAACTGATAAAAAAATGTGGAGGAGTTTCGGCATTGGCTCATCCTAGTTTAATATGTGAATCAAAAGAAAAAATAGAAAAAATTTTAAAGCTTTTGATAGAAGCAGGATTAGATGGATTGGAAGTAGAATATAGCTCTTATACTCCAAAAGAAACAAAATATTATAAAGAATTAGCAAATAAAAATAATCTTTTGATGGTTGGTGGCTCGGATTTCCATGGTGGAAATAGAGTAGGAGTTGATATAGCTCATTCTTCAATATCTAAAGATGATATAAAGAGATTATTAGAAAGAAAATGTAAGGAGGATTAAAGAGATGATTATAGTAACAGGAGCAGCTGGATTTATAGGAAGTGCTTATATTTGGAAACTAAATGAGATGGGAATAAATGATATATTAGCTGTAGATAAATTAAGAACAGAGGAAAAATGGCTAAATTTAAGAAAAAGAGATTATGCTGACTGGTGTGATAGAGATGAACTTTTTGCTTGGTTAGAAAAAGAGGAGAATGCAAGTAAAGTAACTGCAGTTTTACATATGGGAGCTATCTCTGCAACTACAGAAAGAGATGGAGATCTTTTAATGAAAAATAACTACGAGTATTCTAAAAAGTTATGGGACTTCTGTACAGAAAGAGATATAACATACGTGTATGCATCATCGGCAGCAACTTATGGAGCTGGAGAGCAAGGATATAGCGATGAGGGGACACCTGAAGAGTTAAAAAAACTGATGCCATTAAATAAATATGGATATTCAAAAAAGTTCTTTGATGATTGGGCATTTAAACAGGAAAAAGCACCAAAGCAATGGATAGGAGCTAAGTTCTTCAATGTTTATGGACCACAAGAGTACCATAAAGGAAGAATGGCATCGATGGTATTCCATACATTTAATCAATTTAATACAGATGGTGGAGTAAAACTATTTAAGTCTCACAAAGAGGGATATAAAGATGGCGAGCAATTAAGAGATTTCGTTTACATAAAAGATGTAGTAGATATGCTATATTTCTGTATGTTTAACGAAGTACCTTCAGGAGTTTACAACATAGGTACTGGAGAAGCAAGAAGCTTCCATGATTTATCTATGGAAACAATGAAGAATGCAAGCGGAAATTTTGAATTAAAAACAGAGGAAGTTATCGAGTTTGTTCCTATGCCAGAAGATTTAAGAGGAAGATATCAATACTTCACAGAAGCTTCGATGAATAAGTTAAAAGCAGCAGGGTATACAAAGAAATTCTGTTCTTTAGAAGAGGGAGTTGCAGATTATGTAACGTATCTTAAAAAAGAGGATAGCTACTTATAGGAGGGAACAACATGAATCCATTTTTACTAGTTATTATACTGGGAATTGTTGAAGGGATGACAGAGTTTGTTCCTGTGAGTAGTACTGGTCACATGATATTGGTGGAGAGATTTATAAACTCTCCTCTTGTATCAAAAGGTTTTATGGATAACTTTTTAGTTATAATTCAGTTTGGAGCTATTTTATCAGTTGTAGCTTATTTCTGGAAAGATTTAACACCTTTTGTAAAAACAAAAGAGGAGTTTACAGGGAAGTTATCATTGTGGAGTAAAATTATAGTTGGAGTTTTACCTGCTGGAGTTATTGGACTTTTAGCAGATGACTATATATCTGAATTTTTTATGGATAATACAACTGTAGTTGCGAGTATGCTTATACTTTATGGAATTATATTTATCTTAGTTGAAAGAAAACAACTTAATGGAAATATAACATCTATAAAAGAGATGTCATACAAATTAGCATTTGGAATAGGATTTTTCCAATGTTTAGCTATGATTCCAGGAACATCACGTTCTGGAGCAACGATTGTAGGAGCTTTACTATTAGGTGTATCTAGAGCAGCAGCAGCAGAGTATTCATTCTTTTTAGCAATCCCAACAATGGCAGGAGCTACACTATTAAAGTTACTAAAGAATGGACTTAATTTTACATCTTTAGAGTGGCAACTATTAATAGTTGGATCGATTGTATCGTTTGTGGTAGCGTATGTAGTTATAAATTGGTTTATGGGTTATATAAAAAAGAGAACATTTAAAGTTTTTGGAATATATAGAATCATAATTGGAATATTAGTTTTATTATTAATGAAATAGGAAGCGGTGTATTTAAGTGTCAATAGTTACTAACTTTCCTCTAAGTATAAAAAGTGTAGAGGAGTTTGTAAGAATTCTACTACCAGAGGGCGTAGAAAAAGATATAAAAGGTGAAGTGAGTTATTCAGAGAATAGAATTCTTGTAAAAGTTGAAATAGATGGAAAAGAGGCTTTTATTGAAGAGGAAAACTTTGAAAGCATAATTGAGGATCAAGCTTTAATTATGTTGAAAGGTGGGCTTTTAAAAGCATATAATAAAAACTATCCTTGGGGTAGTTTAATTGGTGTAAGACCTACAAAAATGACAAGAAGACTTCTTCAAATGGGATTTTCAAAAGATAGAGTTTCAAAATTGTTAAATAATATGTATTTAGCTAGTTTTGAAAAGATAGATTTACTAATGAGAGTAATTGAAACAGAGGAGAAATTATTAAATAAAGAAGCTATGAATATGTATATAGGGATTCCATTTTGTCCATCAAAATGTAGATATTGCTCGTTTGCATCTTATGAAATAAATAGTAGCTTAGGTAGATTCTATGTGAAGTTTGTAGAGACTCTTTTAGAGGAGATAGAGCTTGTGGGTCAACTTTCAAGAGAAAAAGGATTTAAATATGAATCGTTATATATCGGTGGAGGAACTCCAAGTACCTTAACGGCAGAGGATACAATAAGAGTTTTAGAGGCTGTTCACAAGCATATAGATCTTTCAAATTTGAAAGAGTTTACTTTTGAAGCTGGAAGAGAGGACGCTATAACAAGAGAGAAGCTTGATATTCTAAAAAAATATGGAGTAGATAGAGTTAGCTTGAATCCTCAAACTTTTAAAGAGTCAACTTTAAAAGCATTAAATAGAACTTTTGATAGGACACATTTTGATGAAGTCTATAAAGATATAAAAGAGTTAGGATTTATTTTGAATATGGATATAATTTTAGGACTACCGGATGAAAGTATAGAAGATATACTAAGTACTTTAGAAGAACTAAAAAAATATGATATTGAAAATTTAACTGTTCATGCTTTAGCTAAGAAGAAAGGGTCTCCACTTTATCGAGAAAACTTTGAAGAATCAGAGGTTGAAAGAAAAATAGTAGAGGGTGCTATACTGAAATTAGTGAAAGAAAAAGGAATGGAACCTTATTATATGTATCGTCAAAAAAATAGTTTAGATTGGGGAGAAAATGTAGGTTATTGCATTCCTGGAACAGAATCTAGATTTAATATAGAGATGATTGAAGAGAATCAACAAACTATGGGATTAGGTGGAGGAGCAATTAGTAAATCCATTCACAAAGATACAGAATATAATGATCAGATAGAAAGATTAGTTAATCCAAAAGATCCAGCTCTTTATATAGCTGAAATGAAGTTAAGACACAATAAAAAGATAGAGTTTTTCTCATAAAATATTGAGAGAGGTGTTTATGAAAAAAATATTTTTGTATATTTTAATGTTAATTTTTTCTCTAACTTCTTATAGTCTAGTAGAGAGCGAATTTAAAGTTATAGAAAGTAAAAGTACTTTAGAATCAAATAATTTACTATTAGATATCAATAGCGCCACTGTAGGAGAGATGTTAAAAAGTGGCGTATCTAAAAGCTATGTAGATAAAATAATTGAGTATAGAGAAATAACAGGTGGTTTTAGAAAACTTTCAGATATGACAAAGATTTCAGGAATAGGGACTAAAACTTATGAGAAATTAAAACTGAAATTTAAAGAACCAAATGGCTTTAGAATGAAGAGATTTAATATAAATAAAGCAGATGATAAAACATTGAATTATTATGGCTTTACTAAAAAAGAGATACAGAATATTAGAAAATACCATGAGAATAGTATTTTCAGAAATAATTTAGAATTGAAAAAGATTATTTCTGATAAAAGATATGAAGAATTAAAAGATTATATAGATTATTAGAGGTGAAGAAGGATGAGTAGATTAATAAGAGGAGTAAGTAAAAATGCAAGATTTGTTCTTGTAGATACAAAGGATATTGTTCAAGAGGCTTTAAATATTCATAAATGTAGTCCAACAGCAATTTCAGCTTTTGGAAGACTTTTATCAGCTTCAGTTATGATGGGTGCAACATTGAAAGGTGAGGATGTATTAACACTTAGAACAATGACGGATGGACCATTATCAACGATGGTAGCAACAATAAATAAAGATGGAGTAAAAGGTTATGTATCAAATCCTGAGGCTGATTTACCAGCAAAAGAGAATGGACAACCAGATGTTCAAAATTTAGTAGGAAGAGGAACACTGAACGTAATAAAAGATTTAGGTTTAAAAGAACCATACGTGGGAATATCTACAATAACAAGTGGGGAGATAGCTTATGATATAGCTTACTACTTTGTAACTTCAGAGCAAACACCAACAGTGATAGCTTTAGGTGTAGATTTAGAGAACGAAACTACAGTTAGATCAGCTGGTGGATATATGATTCAACTTCTACCTGATGCAGAGGAAAGCTTTATAGTTGAATTAGAAAGAAAAATTGGAGCAATTAGAAGTGTTAGTGAGTTATTTAGAGGTGGAATGAACTTAGAATCAATGCTACATCTATTATATGATGACATGAACGATGAAAATCCAGAAACTTTAATTGAGAATTATGAGATATTAGAAGATAAAGAGATAAAGTATAACTGTAACTGCGATAGAGAAAAATTCTATAGAGGAGTTATAACTTTAGGAAAAACTCAATTAGAAGAGATATTAGAAGAAAAGGGAGAAGTTGAAGCTGAGTGTCACTTCTGTGGAAAAAGATACTCGTTCAAAAGAGAGGATTTAGGTGAAGTACTGTGATTAAATTAATAGGGGTATTAATTATTCTAGTTGGGTTTGTAATCAAACTAGATACTATAGCTGTTGTTTTAATGGCTGGAATAGCAACTGGATTAGTTGCTGGAATTGACTTTGTTGAGGTTTTAAATATATTAGGAACAGCGTTTATTCAAACGAGATACATGACATTATTACTTTTAACACTTTCTGTAGTTGGAATTTTAGAAAGAAATGGATTAAGAGAAAGAGCGTCAATTTGTATATCTAAATTGAAAGGTGCTACAGCAGGTAAAGTATTATCAATATATGTAACTGTAAGAATGTTGGCAGCAGTTTTATCAATGAGATTAGGTGGACATGTACAATTTATTAGACCATTAATCTATCCTATGGCAAAAGGAGCTATTGAAAAAGATGGAGTTGTAACAGAAGAGTTAGATGAGGACCTAAAAGGAATCACAAATGCATCGGAAAACTATGCAAACTTCTTTGGTCAGAATGTATTCGTGGCTTCTTCGGGTGTTTTACTAATAGTTGGAACATTACAAGAACTTGGAGTAAAAGTCGAAGCTTATGATGTAGCTAAAGCTTCAATACCAGTAGCGATTATAACATTGATATTAGCATATATTCAATATTATAACCTAGATAGAAAAATTAAGAAATTAAGAGCAAAGTAGGAGGAAATTTTAGTGAATACAACAATGTTATTAGAGTTTATGTATATACTTTGCGGAGTTATTTTATTAGTTAGTGGAGTATATTCATTTTTAGATAAAAGTAATCCAAAGAGACTTGGATCGACAGCATTTTGGATGATATTTGGATTCTTATTTATAGGTGGACCATATGTAAGTCCGGCAGTAGTAGGAGGATTACTTTTAGTAATGGGAGCTTTAAGTGCAACTAAGTCAGTTTCACTTGCAACATTTACAACAAGTAGTGAAGAGTTTAGAGAAAAACAAGCACATAAAATAGGTAACACATTATTTATTCCAGCTGGATTGATAGGGGTTGTAGCGTTTGCTGTTGCTCAGTTTACAAGTTTAGGTGGATTAATTGGTCTTGGATTAGGGGCATTAGTAGCTCTTTTAGTTACAATGTTAGTAACAAAAGAGAAATTAAAAAATATTCCCTATGATTCAAGTAGAATTTTACAACAAATGGGACCAACAGTTATTTTACCACAACTTTTAGGATCTTTAGGATCTGTTTTTGCTAAAGCAGGAGTGGGAAGTGTTATAGCTGCAATAATGGGAAGTTTTGTAACTGAAGGTGATATTTTAGCAGGAGTTATAGTATATTGTTTAGCGATGGCTATATTCACAATGATTATGGGAAATGGTTTTGCTGCTTTTGCTGTTATTACAGCAGGAATAGGATATCCATTCCTTATAGTTCAAGGTGGAAATCCAGCAATAATTGGAGCGTTAGGACTTACAGCAGGATTCTGCGGAACTCTGTTAACACCTATGGGTGCTAATTTCAATATAGTTCCAGCATCAATTTTAGAGATGAAAAATAAAAATGGAGTTATTTTAAAGCAGATAGCTGTGGCGGTACCTCTTTTACTAATACATATTATACTTATGTATTTATTAGCATTTTAAAATTTAGGAGGTTTTTATGAAAGTTTTAATTACAGGTTTTGATCCTTTTGGAGGAGAAAGTATAAATCCAGCTTGGGAAGCAGTAAATGCTATGCAAGATGTGATTGATGGAATTGAAATAGTAAAACTTCAAATTCCAACAGTATTTAGAAAGTCAGCAGAAAAACTTTTTGCAGGAATAGAAGAGCATAAACCCGATGTAGTTATGTGTATAGGACAAGCTGGTGGTAGATATGATATGTCTGTTGAAAGAGTTGCTATAAATATGGATGATGGAAGAATTCCTGATAATGAGGGATATCAACCAATCGATACGCCGGTTTATGAGGATGGTGAAAATGCTTATTTTGCAACGCTTCCTATAAAAGGGATAGTAGAAGAGATTAAAGCAGCAAATATTCCTGCATCGGTTTCAAATACAGCAGGAACTTATGTTTGTAATCACATAATGTATTCATTACTTTATTATATTTCTAAAAATAATTTAAATATAAAGGGTGGATTTATACATGTTCCTTATATAACTCAGCAAGTTGTAGATAAGAAAAATATGCCATATATGGAAGTGGGAACAATAACGAAAGCTTTAGAGAGTGCTGTAAAAGCATTAAAAAAGTATGAAGTGGATGTAAAAGTTTCTGGTGGTAAAGAGTTTTAATAAAAAAGTCCCCTACAATAGTGGGGACTTTTTTTACTCCTCAATAATACCTAAAATTTCATCGAGTTCAAGTAACATTTTTTCTGATGATGAGTGAGATATTTTTATACCAGATTTTTTAGAGAAAATAATCTTGTCATTAATTTTAAATTGTTTAGTAATTTCAAGGTCATCACTTAAAGAGATAATAGTTCCAGTTCTATAATTTTTTTCTTCATTATTTTGAATTAAAATTATACCAGTAGAAGTTTTTTCTTCTAAATTGATGATTTCCGCTAGAACTCTTTTTCCAATTGGTTTTATTTTCATTTTTACCTCCTAAAATATTTGTGTCTGTTAAGATTGTAGCTAAAAAAAAATAAAAAATCAATAAAAAAGAAGAGATGACGGGAACATCTCTTCTTCACACGGGTATTTCTAACCTTCAACTGGAGGGTTGTTGGTTATTTATATAATAAGTTTAGCACCTTATTATCAATATATGTTATAATAAAATAAAAACACATATTTATATTCAACTAAGTTAAAAATAAATTTGGTTTTTAAGTAAAAATCTTTTACAAGGTAAAATATACATGAAAAAGAAGGGTTTGTCAATATAAAAATTAAGGAGATGGGGATGGATTTTAAAAGTCAAAATAAAAATATCACGAATTTATTAAAATTTATAGATCAACGTGAAGGGTCGAATAAGTTAGAGATTGCTGAGAATATAATGGTTTCTCCAGCAGCTTTAACTAAAATTTCAAAAAAATTATTGGGGGATAATATACTTTTAGAAAAAAAATATGTTGATGAAAACGGAAGAAAAAAAAATTTATTAATTATAAATTATGATAGATTTTTCTCGATTGGTGTCTTTATAGAAGAGAATTTAACAAAAGTAATATTAACAAATTTAAAAAATAAAGTCATTGGTGAGTTTGAATTTGAAAACAGATATAACGGAAATTTTGAAGAGTATTTAAAAGCTTTATTAAAATATATAGAAAATTTTGTAGAAAATAGTAAGGTGTCTATAGAGAAAATATTGGGAGTAGGTATTGTTATGACCAATGAATTTATAGTTAAAAAATCTTTAGATATGTTTAAAGAGGATAGATTCTTAACTTTGAAAAAAGCTATTATGGAAAGATTTTGTGGATATGTTTTTGTTGAAACTGAGATTAGAGCTCAGGCTTTATACGAAGCTTTTTTAGAACCATCATATAAAAATTTCTTTTTAATCAAGTATGGAGACAAAAGAGGTTCTGCAATAATTATAGATAATAAACTTGTTAATCCAGCAATAACGCACTATAGATCAATGGGAACAAGACATTTTATAGTTGAACCTAATTCAGATATCTATTGTGAAATTTGTAAAAAAAAGGGATGTTTTGACACAATGGTTTCTCCAAAATATATTTTTGAAGAAATTTTAAAGGAAAATAACTATTCAGCACGAATAGAAAGTTTGTATAAAAATATGACTTTAGATGAGTTTTTAAAAAGAGCAGAAAGCGGAGAGATTAGGGAGTGTAAATCATTAAGAAAAGTCGCAAAATATATAGCAATTTTAATGATTAATCACAATAATTTACTTCCTTTAGACACTTTTTTACTTTCAGGAAGAGTGTTTAAAAGTACACTGTTTCTAAGTTATTTAAAGATGTATTTACAAGAGTTCCAATTAGGAGAAGTACATGAGAATTTAATTGTATTAGAGGATAAAATTGAGAGGTCAGAATTGATTGCATCATTTTTACCAATAAATTATATATTTTATAATTATCATTTTACAGAAAACTTAGAAGATTAATTTGAAGAGATAGAATTCCTATCTCTTTTTTATTTAAAAAAATTTTTAAATAGTAAAATTTTTTTAATTGTGATTAAAAACAAATAAAACCTATAAAATCAAGGCTTAGATAGCAAAAATTGTTAAATAAAAAAATTTACTTAGAAAAATTTTATTTACAAAAATAAAAAAATATTGTATAAAGAATATAATGAAATCGAGTTTTTTTTACTTGATAAATTTTTTAAAAATATAAATTAAAATCGGAGGGGATTTTATGAAAAAATTAGCACTTTTATTAGGATCTTTACTTGTTGTAGGAACTGCAGTACAAGCGAAAGAGGTAGTAGTAGCTCCAGTTGAGGTATCAAAAGAGGTAGTAGTTGTAGCTGAACCTGTAGTTGAAGAGGTAGCAGTAGTAGAATTAACACCTGAATTCAGACCAACTGGATATTTAGGATTAGAATATAGAGCATATGGAGATACTGAAGGGCATGGAGATAAAAAATCTTCAAAAGATAAATGGAACAACGGTTCTAATAGATACTCAAGACTAGAAACAACATTTGGTGTTGCAGCAACTGAAAAGTTTTCAATTGAAGGAAGAATAAGAGACTATAACTCTTTAGAAAGAAATGATGAAAAATATATAAATAATGAAGATGGAACTGAAACAAGATTAAGAGCTTACTATAAGCACAATGATCTATTCACTTCAAGAGTAGAATATAAGGATGCAACAGATGAAAAGCAATCATTTGAGTACCAAGCAAGATTAAATGTTTACAAAAATGAAGGAGGATTACTAAGTGATTTAGTATTCGCACCTAAATTTAAACATACAATGGATTCAGAAAATGGAGGAAACTACAAAAATACTGTAGGAGCTGACATTGATTATGCAGGTAACTTACCGTTAGGATTTACTTGGGATGGTACAATTTACCTAAATCAAAACTTCTATGGAGAGGACTTCCATACAAATCCTGATTTAACAAATAATAAAGATAAAGCATTTGAACCAGAGTGGGAAATCTACTTAAGAAGAAAGTTCGCTCTATATGCAAACGATAATTATGCATTAGACTTCAACTTTGAGGGTGGATATGATCCATATGTATTTGGACAATATGATAAATATGTTGAAAAAGATGTTAAAATAGAGAAAAATGATTATAGTTTATATACTTTATTAACATTAGATCTTGAGTATAAAGTAACTGAAAACTTCTCAATAAATGGAGGAGCTGGAGCAGAGTACAGAAACTGGGATAATACAGCTCAAAGTTCTGCATCTGATTGGAGATGGCAACCAGTTGCATACGCAGCTATGAAAGTAACATTCTAGTAAGATATATAATAAAAACCCCTTGAAAATCAAGGGGTTTTTATTTGTCCTATAAAAAATTAAATGCCACCATAATTATCAGCAGCTAAAATAGCAGCTAAAACTTTTTCTGGAGTAACTTCAAAAGGCATATTATGAATTGTTTCACCAGGAGCACAAGCTAATTTTGCAACTTCTAAAAGTCGATCAGTTTCAAGTGAACTAACACCTAGTTCTTCTAAGGATGTAGGTAAACCAATATTTTTACAGAAGAATAAAACTTCATCTATCTCTTCCATAGGAGCATTTTCTAAGAAGAGTTGTACTAACGTTCCAAAAGCTACTTTCTCACCGTGATATAAGTCATGACACTCTTCTAAAATTGTTAATCCGTTATGAATAGCATGAGCAGCAGCGAGTCCACCACTTTCAAATCCAATTCCACTTAAATATGTATTAGCTTCAATAATATTTTCTACTGCTTTAGTACAAACTCCCCTTTGAGCAGCAAACATAGCTTTTTCACCATCAGCTATAAGAATATCAAAGCAAAGTTTAGCAAGAGCCATGGCAGCTTTTGTAGTTAATCCCCCACCCATATTAAGAGCATTTGATCGTTCACATGCTCTAGCTTCAAAATAAGTTGATAGAGCATCACCCATTCCACTTGCTAAAAGTCTAGCAGGTGCTTTAGATATAATTTTAGTATCCATTAAAACAATATCAGGATTATTAGGTAAAAGAAGATATTCATCAAATTGACCATCTTCAGTGTATAAAACAGAAAGAGCACTACAAGGAGCATCTGTAGAAGCGATAGTAGGCACAATCATAACAGGCAAGTTAGAATAGTGGGCAACAGCTTTAGCTGTATCTAAAGTTTTTCCACCACCAACTCCAATAACAATTTCAGATTTCTTAATTTTTAAAATCTCTTTTAATCTATTTACTTCAACTTTTGAGCATTCTCTATTGAACAATTCAAAATTAACCTCTAAATTTTCTTTTTTAAAACTTTCATTAATTATTTCCTCGGTAATACTTAATACAAATTCATCAGCAATAACAAAAGCATTTTTTTTAGCATATTTTGCTATACTTTTCAAAGCATCAACACCTTGAATATACTTATAAGGTGATAAAATAATATTTTCCATTATTAACCTCCATAAAATTAAGTTGAAAGATTTCACTGATATATTTATTACCACTATTTTGTTAATTTGTAAATGGAAAAATGGTATAATTAAGGTAAAAGAATGGAAAAAGGATGGTGGAAGAGTGCTTAAATTATTTGATATAGTTGAAGAGAAAAGTCCCAAAGATAGAGTAGATGAACTAAGAAAAGAGATAGAACGTTATAACTACTATTATTATACAAAAAATGAATCGTTAATATCTGATATTGAGTTTGATAAACTTTTAAAAGAGCTCGAAGAATTAGAAAAAAAATATCCTGAGTACAAAAATGAAAATTCTCCAACAAGTTTTGTAGGAGCGAGTAATTTAAAAGAGAGTAAATTCCAGAAAGTAATTCATAAAAAACCTATGTTAAGTTTAAATAATTCCTATAATATAGAGGATGTTGTAGCTTTTACAGAGAGAGTTCAGAAGAATTTAGAAACGAATTATAAAGAGTTAGAATATGTATTAGAGCTAAAGCTTGATGGGGCTAGTATAAGTGTGACATATGAAAACGGAGAGCTTGTTAGAGCGGTGACAAGAGGAGATGGAATAGAGGGTGAAGATGTAACAGAAAATATTCTGGCGATTCAAAGTATTCCAAATTTTTTAAAAGAAGATGTCAGTTTAGAGGTAAGGGGAGAAATTGTATTACCTTTAAGTAGATTTAAAACTTTAAACGAAGAAAGATTACAGGCAGGAGAGGAGATTTTTGCCAATCCAAGAAATGCGGCTAGTGGAACTTTGAGACAGATTGATTCAGAGATAGTTAAAGAAAGAGGACTAGATGCATATTTTTATTTTGTAGTAGATGCTGAGCAGTATGGATTTAAAACTCATAAGGAGAGTTTAGAGTATTTAGAAAAAGTTGGAATAAAAACAACAGGTGTTGCTGATTTAATTAGTGATATGTCAGTTATGGAAAAAAGAA
This sequence comes from Cetobacterium sp. ZWU0022, assembly GCF_000800875.1. NCBI lineage: Bacteria > Fusobacteriati > Fusobacteriota > Fusobacteriia > Fusobacteriales > Fusobacteriaceae > Cetobacterium > Cetobacterium sp. ZWU0022. Next base: position 81,200 of record NZ_JRJZ01000084.1, on the reverse strand, counting down.
TTGCCTTCTGGGAAAATGAAAAAGAAAATTTAGATTTTGAAACAGATGGATTGGTTATAAAATTAAACGATATAACGTTATGGGAAGAGGTTGGTTATACAACGAAAAGCCCAAGGTGGGCAATCGCATACAAATTCCCAGCAAAGCAGGTAACAACAGAGTTATTGGGAATAACGTGGCAGGTTGGAAGAACAGGAAAAGTAACACCAGTAGCGGAATTGAAAGAGGTTGAATTATCTGGAAGTAAGGTGAAAAGAGCAAGTCTTCATAATATGGATGAGATAATAAGAAAAGATATAAGAATAGGAGATAGAGTTTTTATTGAGAAAGCAGCAGAGATAATTCCTCAAGTTGTAAGTTCTGTGAAAGAGATAAGAACAGGAGAAGAGAAGGAAGTTGTAGCACCAACTAACTGTCCTGTCTGCCAGACACTTTTAGAAAAAGAGGAAGGATTGGTAGATTTAAAATGTATAAATCCAGCCTGCCCAGCTATTGTTCAAGGAGGAATTGAATACTTTGTTTCTCGTGATGCTATGAATATAAGTGGATTCGGAAGCAAGATTGTAGAAAGAATGCTTCAGTTAGGATATATAAAAGACATAACAGATATTTTTGAGCTAGATAAATATAAAGATGAACTGATGACTTTAGATAAAATGGGAGAGAAGAGCGTTGAAAAATTATTAGCTTCGATAGAAAAAAGTAAATCTAGACCATATTCAAAAACACTTTATGCTCTAGGAATTCCTTTTGTTGGAAAATTCTTAGGAGATGTTTTAGCTAAGAAAAGTAAAAATATAGATTCATTGGCTACTATGACTAAAGATGAACTTTTAGCTATGGATGGTGTTGGTGAAAAGGTTGCAGAATCTGTTTATGGTTTCTTTAGAGATGAGGCATCTTTAGATATTATTAGAAAATTAAAAGCGCACGGTGTTAATTTTGGAAAAATAATTGATGATAAAAAGAGTGAGGTTGTATCAGAAGGTAAATTTACTGGAAAAACATTTTTATTTACTGGAAAACTTCAGAAATTCAAAAGAGAAGAGATCAAAGATTTAATTGAATCTTTAGGAGGAACGAATCTTTCGTCAGTAAGTAAGAAATTGGATTATTTGATTGTTGGTGAAGATGCGGGAAGTAAATTGAAAAAAGCAGAAGAGTTGGGAACAGTTAAGATTTTGACAGAGGATGAGTTTTTAGAATTTACTAAATAGATATATTTATAAAGGGGAAACCCCACGGTTATACAACCGTGGGGTTCTTTATTTATATTAGCACTTTATTTAAAAAGATTTATTTCGATTAAGCAGCTTCAGTTTCGTTTAATGATTTCTCATAAACTCTTAAGAAAGGCATGTATAAGAAGAATGATACAGCCACTAAAGCACAACTTAGAATGAATGCAGCAACACTGAAGTTTGTAGCAAGTAGAGCTCCGATTGGTCCTGGAGTTGTCCAAGGAACAAGAGTGATAACTTTTCCTACTAAATCAAACTTTGTAGCAAACCATGCTATACAAGCATTTAATACTGGAATTCCAACAAATGGAATGAATAGTAATGGGTTCATTACGATTGGTGCTCCGAACATAATAGGCTCGTTGATGTTAAATACTGCAGGAATAACTGAAAGTTTTCCAATAGATTTAATGTGTGCATTTTTACTCACAGACATAGCAAGGGCAAGTCCTAAAGTTGCTCCAGCTCCTCCTATGTAAACATAAGCATCAAGGAATCCACCTGCGAATATTTTTGGTAAAGCTTCTCCAGCTTGAAGTGCAGCTTGGTTAGCAGCAAGGTTAGATAAAGTTATAGAGTTAATGATTGCTATAACGATGTTTGTTCCGTGTAATCCAGCAAACCATAAAAGGTGAGTGATTATGATAATGAAGATTACAGAGATTAATGAATCAGACATATTTAATAGTGGAGCAAACGCTTTTAAGATGATTTCAGGAACCATGATGTTTAAGCTCTTCATTGCGAAAATATTTACCGCATGGAAAAGAATTGTTACGAATACGATAGGTATTAATAACTCGAATGATTTAGCGATTGCAGGTGGTACAGAATCAGGAAGTTTAATAACAAACTTCTTTTGTACAAGCAGTCTGAAGATTTCGATAGCAATAATAGCACCTAATATAGCTGTAAATAACCCTTTTGCATCAAGATATCTAGCATCCATAACTGGCATCCATCCACCATCAGGGATAAGGAATAAAGCACTAGCTCCTTCAGCCTGACCAACAGGTAACCAATCTAGCTTAGCAGATGTCAGTAAAAAGGCATACATTGATAAGAATCCACCAGTTGTACCGTTAAGACCGTAGCTATTAGATAAAGACATTCCAATTCCGTAAGAAACGAATAAAGACATGATACCCATACTTACATAGAATGGTTGTACTAAATCTCCTTTGAAAGCTCCCATTAAATTAGCGTACCATTCCATGTAAAGTACGTTGTTAGGATCAGTAAATGGTAAGTTAACCATTAAAAGGATAAATGAACCAATGATAAGGAACGGCATTGTATAAACAAATCCGTCTTTGATTGCATTTAAATATCTGTTTTGTCCAACTTTGGCAGCAACAGGCATTAGTTTTTCTTCAATAATGTTCATAAAGTTACTCATAATATTTTCCTCCGTTTTTTTAGTATTTTTATTATATCAAATTTTATAGAAAGGGGTGGAGGAAAAAACTTCCCCTCCCCATAATTTTATAATAGTTTTTGATTAATTGAAGTTATAAGTGAATCCAACATATGACCAGATCATATCTAGCCCCTCTTTTCCATCTTTTCCACCTAAAACATTAGCATTTTTCATATCTCTATCAGCATCTTCATAAGCAACTCCTACAAATGTAGATAATTGATCGTTGAATACATAGTTAGCCATTAACTCATATCTGATTCTATCCCCAACTGAATTTTCCCAATCTCTAACATACGAATCTGTTGCAGCATCTTTAGTATCCCAAGTTTTATCTAAAGTAATTCTAACTCTAGGCATAACAGTTAATTTTTCATTAACTTGGTATGGGAACATAAGTCTGATTTGAGTTTCAACCATTTCATAAGAATCATAGAATTCTCCCGTAGTATAAACAGTTGGATTGAATGATAACTTATCAGTTAATTTGAATGAAGGTCCGAAATCACCCTCCCAGTACCATCCGTCATTTCCTTTAATTCTATCTTCTCCAACTACTAACCATCCAGCTAATAATCCATTGAAGTGATTAAAATCAGTTCCGATTTCATATCTATTTTTAGAAGGTTCATTTCTATATTTTGCACTGAAAGCTTGCTTTTCAAATAGTTGATATCTTACTTTGTAATCTACTCTTGTTGCTGAACTATCGAATCCTTTATCTAAAGAGAAGTCGTTAAAGTATCTTCTTTCAACATTTAACCCTAAAGTTAACTTTCCTTTAGTTGCAGAAACTCCAGTTCCCCAGAATACAGCATCGTTAGCATCTCCAAATTCAGTCATATCTCTATTTGCTCTAGAATCATTATCAAAATCCTCTGACTCTAAATAAATATTACCAGAAACAACCCATTTGTTAGCAGGAACTACAACCTCTGTCATGATATCAGTTTCTTCGTTTACAACCTCTTCAACAATTCCTGTTTCTTTAACAACTGGAGACACAACTGGTTCTGCTACAACTTCTTTAGCAAAAACATTTGTACCTAATAATGATAATGCAGCTAATAAATAAAGTGATTTTTTCATTTTGTTACCCTCCCGTGTTTTAAATAAAGTATTATTTTTTATTACTATTTAGATAAGCTTAAAGCATAGTCTAAAATTTTCTTTCCGTTTAATGTTCCGTAAGCCATAGTATCGATTACATCTAATGGTTTACCAGCAGCAGCAGCGATAGCTCCTAACTCAGCTTTCTTAAATCTAACTTGTGGTCCTAAAAGGAATACATCATATTGAGGTAATAACTCGTGGAATTGCTCTAATCCTACAGCATCGATTTTTACTTCTATATTTTCAGCAGCAGCAGCAGCTTCCATTTTCTTTACAACCATACTTGTTGACATTCCTGCAGAACAAAGTAATAATATTTTTTTCATAATTGTTTCTCCTTTTAATCTAAATATTTTGAATTTTTGATTTACTAGTTTTTTAATTGTTTGAGTGATTCGTTCACCTGACACCATAATTATAGAATATGTTTTAAAAAAAGTCAAATTTAACAAGTTTAAGACTTTTTTCGTCGAAATACAAATGTTTTTTTAAAAAAAAACTTGAAAAATAGTTGTAAATGTTGTATTCTTTATGAAGAACGAAAAAAAAACTAAAAAAAATCGTCTAATTTTAACCTAAAACTGTTAAAAAAAAACAAAAAAACTTTAAATTTTTTTAAAAAAACTTAAAATTGATTAAAAAAGGTGGTGAAAATATGAAGAAAATGGCTTTTGATTTTTCTAAAAATGATCTTTTTATAGATACCGACAAAAAATTAAATAAGAAAGAAAGAGATTTTTTAGAGATTGTAAGAGAGAGATATAAGGGTAAAAATGAAAAATATATAATTTTTACAGAAAAAGAGTTAAGAAATTTAGTTGGTGAAAGAGGAAATATCCAAGAATTTTTGGATAAGTTTTTCAAAAGAAGAATTTATTTAAAATTGATAGAAAAAGAAGAGGAGATATTTTTTTCTTCATTTCCAATTTTTGATTTTTATTTGAAGAATAGAGAGGAGTATAGGTTATTTGTTTCAAGATCTTTAAAATCTCTAAAAGAGAGTGGAATATTTGATGATATAGATTTACTTCTAATCTTACTATTTAAAGATAAGAAAAGTTTCCAACTATATTTAGCGATGATAAAAAATAGAAATCAAGGTGGATTCTTAATAAGTAGAGATAACTTAAAAGAACTTTTAGGTGTTGGACAAGAAAACTATGAACGTTTTTATGATTTTGAAAAGACAATACTAAAACCTGCTTTAGATGACATAAACCAACTTACAAAATATAATATAGAATATACAAAGATAAAAAATAGTGATGGATTTACAAGTAAAATAATGGAGATAGAATTTTCATTTGATCATAAGCTTTCATCTATATTAGCAGAGGAGATAGACAGACTCTTATTACCTCTAAGGGATAGAGTGGATTCTATTTCGAAAATTAGTAAGGTAATAGAGGAAGCACTATTAAAAGAGGGAGTCGATTTTGTTAGAAATAACTTATATCATCTAGATAAAGGGATTTCAGGATCTTTAGATGATGCAATCTGTTTAGCATTAAAAGAAACACCGAACATAGAGTATACAGAAAAATATATTTTAATTAGTAAAACATCAGATATATTTTTAAATAGATTTATATTTGAATCAAGATTGTATAAGGAACTTTTAAAATGTAAATTCTATTATAACTACAACTTCTTAAAAGTTTTAAGAGGCATGAAGGTTGGAGAAAGTTTAGAGTATAAAGATGAAAGACATAAAATTAATATTTTGTATTTAGATAAAGGTAGAGAAAGTACAATTGAGATATATAAAATAGCTGAAGATCCTACTGGAGAAAAAAAATAAATTTAGGCGTTAAATATAAAAAAATCTAAAAAAGAGTTGATATTATTACATCCGTTAGACGAAAAAATATATTCAATTTTTCCTACAATTTAAACTCTTGACTTACTTAGAGAAATCTAGTAAAAAATAGGTAAAACAAAGGTTTTCAGGAGGGTATTCGATATGAAACAATTAGGAATTTCAATATATCCATTTCACGCTACTTTAGAAGAGAACAAAAACTATATAGAGTTAGCAGCAAAGTATGGATATAAAAGAGTTTTCACTTGCTTATTATCAGTAGATGGGGATAAAGAGGTTATACTAAAAGAGTTTAAAGAAACAATAGCACATGCAAATAGCTTTGGAATGGAAGTTATGGTTGATGTTGCTCCATCAATATTTAGTAAGTTAAATATTAGTTATGATGATCTATCTTTCTTTAAAGAGATTGGGGCTTGTGGAGTTAGATTAGACTTAGGATTCTCTGGAAACGAAGAGAGTGTTATGACGTTCAATGAGCATGGTTTATTAGTAGAGATAAATATGAGCCAAGATACAAACTACGTTAATACAATAATGGATTATATGCCAAACAGTGAAAAATTAGTAGGATGTCACAACTTCTACCCTCATAGATATACAGGACTTTCAAGAGAGCACTTTAGAAGTTGTAATAAGAGATTTAAAGGATTTTCTTTAACAACAGCAGCATTTGTAACTTCTCAAACAGGAACATTTGGACCATGGCCAGTAAATGATGGACTTTGTACTTTAGAAGAGCATAGAGATTTACCAATTGAGGTTCAAGGAAGAGAGTTATTCAACGAGGGAATAGATGTAGTAATAATCTCTAATTGCTTCCCAACAGAAGAGGAGTTAAAAAGACTTGCAGATATAAATAAAGAGATGTTAGAGTTTGAATGTGAAGTTTATGATGGTGTTGGATCAGTTGAAAAGGATATTATAGAAAAAGAGTTACATTATCATAGAGGGGATATTGGAGAGTATGTTGTAAGATCAACTCAATCAAGAGTAAAGTATAAAGGAACTCACTTTGAACTGTTCAATGCAGTAGATATTAAAAAAGGAGATGTTTTAATAGAGTCATCACTTTATGGTCAATACGCAGGAGAGTTACATATTGCAAGAAAAGATATGAAAAACTCAGGAAAGACAAGTGTAGTAGGGAAATTAGATGAGAACTATATTGGATTATTAGATAGCGTAAAACCTTGGCAAAAATTCAAAATTAAAATAAAAAAATAATTATTGGTTTAGGAGGAGTTAAAATGGTAGATTTTACAGAAGATGAATTAGAAGAGATTATATTTTCAATAGTTGCATATGCAGGGGAAGCTAAAGGGTGTGCTCACCAAGCGCTAGCATTTGCTGAAGAGGGTAAGTTTGAAGAAGCTGAAGAGTGTATGAAAGAGTGTGATGCAGCAGTATTAAAAGCTCATCATGTTCAAACAGATATGATTCAAAAAGAAGCGGGAGGACAAAAGATTCCTTTATCAATCGTTTTTGTTCATGCACAAGATCATTTAATGACAGCTCTTTCTGAAAGAGAATTAATTAAGAAAATGATAAAATTAAACAAAAGATTATTTGCATTAGAGAATAAATAATAAAAAGCCCCTTGAAATTTCAAGGGGTTTTATTTTTGTGGTTAGCTTAATTATGCAAGCCAAGCTCCAAACATCCAAATATGTTTTTGGTAAAGAGCAGCTATATCAGTCATAAGAGAAAGAGTGGCTTGATTATCCTCTTTTTCAGCTAATTTCATTATAATATTAATTTCAGCTAAAAGAACTTTAAAATCTGCAAGCATAAGATTAACAGCTTCTTTAGCACAATAAGGTTTACTTTCAATCTCAGAAAGAACTGTATGTTTTAAATAAATAGCAAGAGACGCATGTGGTCTATGTCCAGCCATAAGCAGTCTTTCTGCAACTGAATCTATTTGTTCATCAATCTCTGACATTATTCCATCAAGCATAGGATGGATAACGAAAAAGTGCTCTCCAACCAAATTCCAGTGGAAGTTGTGAACTTTCGCTTTGAAAACATGTAAATCTCCAACAAATTTGTTCATTTGAAATACTAAATCCATATTATCCATAAAAAATCCTCCTTTAAAGAAAAAACTTTTGTTAGCTTAACTAACTTCGCTTTTATTATTCGAGAAAAAATTATGTTTCCTTTAAAAAAGTTAAATTAATAGGACATTTTTTGCAAAGCTTCACTAATTTTGTTACAAACTTCTTTCATAGCTTTAATAATTTCATTTATATGTGGTTCATTTGAACTGCTACTAAAAAAAGGACAACTAACAGCAGCAATGATTTTATTATTTTGATCATATATAGGTGTAGCAACAGCACTGATTGTATTTGAATGTTCCATATTGTCAAAAGCTATTTTTTTTATATTAACTTTAAAAAGTTCTTTTTTTAAAGCATCTCTATTTATAATAGTATTTTCCGTATACTTCGGAAGAACTTCTGGAAGAAGCGAGTTTAGTTTTTTTTCTGTTAATTGGCAGATTAATATTTTACTAGCAGCTCCAGCATGAAGTGGAAAAATAGCATTTTCAGGTACCGTGATTTTATAATAGTCATTACTCTCAACAGATGCAATTACCCTGATTTTATTTTTATCAAACACACTAACTTTAAATGTTTCTTTAAATTTTAAAGAAAGCTCCTCTAAATATGGATAAGAAACATTTTTAATAAGATTATAATTTTCATTTTTATTTGAAAAATAATCGAACTTATTTCCAAGAGTATACTCTTTTCCACTTTGACTGACATACCCAATAGACACTAAAGTATAAAGAAGTCTATTTGTAGTAGCTTTAGGAATAGATAGATCTCTAGATATCTCAGCTTGTGAAGCTCTCTCTTTTAGATATAGATAATTAAAAATTTTATCTATTTTTTCCATAGCGGGGACAAGTTTTTTCATAGTTTAACTCCCTAAAATTAAAACTCTAGATATTTTACCAAAACCTTTTTGATATATGATTCTTTCAATATTTCCATTGCTATATGTTTTTTCAACAGTTACCTCTTGACCAGATTCAGCATCAATAAAATCAACAATTTCATAGTGATTTCCTCTAGAGTTCCACTTATTTCCAATTTCAAAAGGAGCCTTTAAAATAGTTTCTCTTTTATTAAAATCAAGAGCATTTAAATCTGCAGATATATTTTCTCCAACAAAAACTAGGTCGATAGAATCCTTTGTAATTAAGTATACTCTTTGAACTCTAGTTGCAGTATCGATTGTATCTTCTACAATAAATCTATACCCATTTTTATAAATATATTTACTAGAAGTTTTCAAACCAGCGTTTTCAAAGCCTCCTTTATATGTAAAATCTCCAGCTACAAAAAAATCAGAGACTTTGTATTCTTGCTTGTTACTACATCCTATAAAAAGAAGTAAAAAAGTTAATAAAGATATATATTTTTTCATAAAAACCTCCCAATAAAAATTAATTTAAGAATTAATCAAATTATACCCCAAATATCTCTAATCTACTAGAAAAAAAGTTATTTTGTAACATATGTTACAGAAAAATATAAACTATACTGATATAATCTATTTAGAAAAATTAAATTAAAGGAGATTAACATAATGGAAAAAATACCAATGTTTTGTTTTCAATGTCAAGAAACAGCAGGGAATAAAGGCTGCTCAGTAGTTGGAGTTTGTGGAAAGCAACCAACGACATCGAACCTTCAAGATTTACTAATTTATGTAGCAAAAGGAATATCAATATTAAGAGAAAATATAGCTTTAGAATTAAGATTAGAGGATAAAAAATTCAATTCAGAGTTAGATTACTATATAACAAATGCACTATTCATAACTATCACAAACGCAAACTTTGATGATAATATGATAGCGGAAGAGATCTTAAAAGGATTAAAGTTAAGAGATAGATTAGAAAACTTTGTAAAAGAGAACTCAATAACTATAAAAAGATTAGCTAATCATGATGCAATGACATTTAGAGTTGAAACTTTAGCTGATATGAATAAAAAAGCTTTAAGTATAGGAGTTTTAAGTACAGAGAATGAAGATGTAAGATCATTAAGAGAAGTTATTACTTATGGATTAAAAGGAATGGCAGCTTATTATGAGCACTCTGTAAACTTAGGATATGAAAACTCAGAGATTGTGATGTTTATAGAAAAAGCTTTAGTATCAACATTGGATAATAGCTTAGAGTTAGGAGATTTAGTTGGACTTACATTAGAAACTGGAAAGTTCGGAGTAGATGTAATGGCTTTACTAGATTCAGCTAATACAGGAAAGTTTGGAAATCCAGAAATCACAGAGGTAAATATAGGAGTTAGAAACAATCCAGGAATTTTAATATCAGGACATGATTTAAATGATATCGTTCAATTGCTAGAGCAAACAGAGGGAACAGGAGTGGATGTATATACTCATTCTGAGATGTTACCAGCTCACTACTATCCAGAGCTAAAAAAGTATAAACATTTAGCTGGAAACTATGGAAACGCTTGGTGGAAACAAAAAGAGGAGTTTGAGACATTCAACGGTCCAATTATCTTCACAACAAACTGTATTGTTCCTCCAAAAGCTGGAGCTTCTTATGAAGGAAAAGTATTCACAACAAATGCAACTGGATTCCCAGGATGGAAAAGAGTAGCTGAAAAAGATGGAAAGAAAGATTTTAGTGAAGTTATAGAGCTTGCAAAAACTTGTGCCTCTCCAACAGAGATTGAAACAGGCAAGATAGTTGGAGGATTTGCTCACAACCAAGTGCTTCAATTGGCTGATAAAGTTATCGATGCAGTAAAATCTGGAGCAATCAGAAGATTCTATGTAATGGCTGGATGTGATGGAAGAATGAAATCTAGAGATTACTACACAGAGTTTGCTGCAAACCTACCAAAAGATACAGTTATATTAACAGCTGGATGTGCAAAATATAAATATAATAAATTAGATTTAGGAGATATCGGAGGGATTCCAAGAGTTTTAGATGCGGGACAATGTAACGATTCATACTCGTTAGCAGTTATAGCTCTGAAATTAAAAGAGGTATTTGGATTAGAGGATATCAACGAGTTACCAATAGCTTATAATATAGCTTGGTACGAGCAAAAAGCAGTAATCGTTTTACTTGCATTATTACATTTAGGAGTTAAAAATATAAACTTAGGACCAACAATTCCAGCATTTTTATCAGGAAATGTTTTACAAGTTTTAATAGATAACTTCAACATTGGAACTATAAGCAGTGTAGAGGAGGATTTAAAAAGATTCTAATTAGTTTTAAAAATATAAAAAAGCAAAAAGGTAAGGGGTGAGTATCCTTACCTTTTTTATATATTATCTAGAAACAGTTGAAATACCATTGTTGATGATGTTATAAATCTCATCTTTTGAAACTAGGTTTGCATCTCCTCTTACAGTATGCTTATATACAGAAGCAGCAGTTGCAAAATCTACAATCTCCTTAGGTGATAGGTTGTTGTAGATTCCAAATAGTGCACCAGCAGCGAAGGCATCTCCTCCACCAACTCTGTCAACGATTTGGAAGGTATATCTAGGTGAGCTTACAAGCTCACCATCTTTAAAAACGAAACCAGTTAAAGAGTTCTCATTAACCGAGTGAGTCTCACGCTTTGTCGAAAGCAAAAACTTAATGTTAGGGAAGTTTTTTGTGATTTCTCTATAATACTCTGTTAAATCTAAATGATCTCCCAGTTTCATAATGTTTTTAGCATCTAAAACTCCAGCAAAACAGATATCTACATATGGCAAGTAGCTAGTTAAAACCGGAGCAGCTTCATCTAAAGTCCAAAGCTTTCCTCTGTAGTTGAAATCAAAACTGATTAAAACTCCCATCTCTTTTGCTTTTATCATGATTTTATCCATTAACTCTTTACAACTATCTGAAAGAGCAGGAGTGATTCCTGAAAGATGTAAAATCTTACAATCTTTTAAAATATTTTCAATTTGAAGTTCAGTATAATCTAAAGTAGAGAATGATGAGTATTTTCTATCATAGATTACAGATGAAGCTCTTACACTTGTTCCAACCTCTAGGTAGTAAGTTCCAAGTCTTTCTCCACCTAAAACTATATTTTCAGTAGCTACATTGTTAGCTTTTAAATATCTGAATATTGAATCAGAAAGTGGATTGTTTGGCAACTTAGTAACATACTCAGATTCAATTCCAAAGTTAGCTAATGAAACAGCAACGTTAGCTTCTCCCCCACCATAATCGGCTCTGAAAGTATTACTTTGTACAAATCTATTGTTGTTTTCTGTAGAAAGACGTAACATTATCTCTCCAAGAGTTACTATTTTACTCATAATTAGATCTCCTCTCTAACCTTTTTAACTTTCTCAACGAAAGCTTTAGCAGCAGCAGTGATCTCGTCACTTGGTCCAGTAGCTAATTTACCACCAACACCAACAGCAACTACTCCATTTTTTATCCATTGGTCAACATTGTCTATTGACACTCCACCTGTAGGCATTATGTTTGCTTGAGGTAGAGGTGCCTTTACAGCTTTTATAAAGTCTGGTCCAAAGGCACTTCCAGGGAAAAGTTTTATAATGTCACAACCTAACTCCATAGCTTTAAGCATTTCAGTTATAGTCATGCATCCAGGCATATAAGGGATAGCGTATCTGTTACAAAGTTTAGCAGTTTCTACATCAAATCCTGGAGAAACAATATATTTTGCTCCAGCTAATATAGCAAGTCTAGCAGTTTCGCTATCAAGTACAGTTCCAGCTCCTATAATAAAGTCATCTCCAGGGAACTCTTTAGAAAGTTCTCTGATAACTTCAGTTGCTCCAGGAACAGTGTAAGTAACTTCTATTGCATTAACTCCACCAGCGATACAAGCGTTAGAAATACGCTTGGCTTCATCTAGATTTTCAGCTCTAACAACAGCAACTACTCCAGTACTAATAATTCTATCTATAATTTCGTGTTTTTTTAACATAATTTGAAACCTCCTCAGAATTCGTTTCGTTCATTCAACAAGCAAATTTTATAAAAAAAGCAATAAATAAACAATATTAGTTTTATAAAAATGTTCCACATATGGAACTGGTCAAAAAAAACCACTAATAAAGTAGAAATATAGTGGAAAATATAGTAAAATATAAAATAAGACTCTATTTTATTTGAGGAGGAAATAATGCAAAACTATAACGATTTATTAAGAGAGAATTTAGAATGGGTTGAAAAAAAACTAGATTTAGATAAGGATTATTTTAATAATCTTTCAAAAGGGCAAAATCCCCCATTTTTATATATAGGATGTTCAGATAGCAGAATGCCGATAGATACATTCACACAGAGTGAGCCTGGGAGTTTCTTTATTCATAGAAATATAGCGAATCAAGTTTTTTCAAATGATATGAATTTTTTAGCGACATTAGAATACGCAGTAGAACAGTTAGAAGTTGAACATATAATTGTTTCGGGTCATTATGAATGTGGAGGAATAAAAACAGCTCATGATAAATGTAGACACTCTTCTATAATTTCAAGTTGGTTGATGCCAATAAAAAAGATAGAGGTTGAACATAAAGAGGAGTTAGAAAGTCTTGAGAATGAGCAAGATAGATTAGATAGACTTACAGAGTTAAATGTATTAGAGCAATTAAAGCATATATTTGAACTTTCAGTGATAAGAAATAGAATTGAAACAGGGAAATATCCAAAAATTCATGGGTGGATCTTAGATATTAGAAATGGAAAGATAAAAGAGATGGAGATTCCTTTTGAAGATTGGAAAATGAAAGGGATTATCCCGAAAGAGTATGAAATTTAGAAAATTTTAAAGGAATCCTTTATTTTCTGCATATATAATGTAGTTAATAAAGGATTTTATAATTAACGGAGGTTAAATGAAAAAAATATTACTAATTTTTTTAGTTAGTTTTAATTTTATATTTTCAAAAGATGTGTATATACCAAAAAACAATTCGGAACTAGAGGTGTTAGAAAGATATAGAAAAGAAACTTTAATTTTAGGAGATAAACCATATTCTTTTACAGCTGAGAAAATAAATGGTGAAAGTTTCAATGACATTATTTATGATTTGTTAAAAAATTATTTAGGCTTGAATATAGAGATGCAATTAAAAGACTGGAGAGATATAATATCTGATTTTGAAGAGGGCAAAATTCAGATTTTAACAAATTTTACTCAAACCTCAGAAAGGCAAAGTTTTGCGTCATTTTCAACAAAAGTATATGATGAATATTTATGTATAACATCTAAAAGTAAACCACTTAATAATATAAAAGATTTAGAGAATAGCAAAATTTTTATTGTTGAAGGTTCGGTTTATGCAGAATTTTTAGATATCATTATAGACAATAATGATTTGAATGTTGAGAAAGTTTTTGTAGATGATATTATTCATTATGGTGATGAGTTTATATTAGAGTCTCATTTAAATGATTCAGTAGAAAAAAATAAGTTATTAATAGGAAATGTTCCAGGGAGTTCAATTGCAGTTATAAATGAATATAAAGATTTAATTCCAATAATAAATAACGCATTAAAAGAGAGATATTCTGAGAGGATTGAAAAATGGTTTGAAACTAGACAATGTAAAAAATTTAAAAAGAATTTTGAGAACTCTTTAAGTATTGCAGAAAAAACGTATCTTAAAAATTTAAAAGAGATAAATATTGCATACGAGGAACTTGGAGAAACAAGTTATTTCTCTTCGAAAAAAGGTAGATATGAGGGAGCAGTTCCTGCTGTATTGAGAACTTTATTTGAGAGAATGAATATCATTTTAGATGACAAAAGTAAGCCAAAAGAGGAATGGAGCAGTATTTTTAATCGATTTAAAGATGAAAAATTAGATATAATTGTACTTTCGAAAACTAAAGAAAGAGAAAAAGATTATATATTTACAAAAAAATTATTTGATTTAGTTATCTATAAAGTTAACTGTTTAAAAGAACCGCCTGATGGTAAAAAACGAGTTGGTGTAATAAAAGATAGTAGACAGGAAGAGATATTGAAAAGATATTATCTAGAAGAGGATATCATAACTTATGATAATTATAATAAAATGATAAGAGATTTTGAAACTCATAAGATATACTCAATTGTGATTATAAATCCTGAAAACTTTGAGGTTGGTAAATATATAATAGAGGTATTAGAGGCAGTACCTGTGAATATAGGATTAAAGAAAAGAAATGTTGTCTTGAGGGATATTTTAGATAAGGCTATTGATAATTTATTGTTTAAAGAAAAAATAGTTGAAAAAGCAAAGTTTGAAAGTAGAAAAGAGAATCTAGAAAAATTAGAGTTAGAAAGAAAAAGATATAGTCAAATTTTAGGTATTGTAATTTTTACTGTTGTAATAATTTTCATTCAAAGTTATCGATTGATGAAAGAGGAAAATAAAAATAAGGAGTTATTAAAGGATGATTTGACAGGTCTTTTAAGTAGAAGAGTATTCAATGAATTTTGCGATAAGAATAATAATATAGAGGGGAGTATTTTAGTTTTAGATTTAAATAATTTTAAAAAAATAAATGATTTATATGGTCATAATTTGGGTGATGAAGTAATTGTAGAAGCTAGTAAATGTTTAGAAAGTATTTTTTCTAAAGATAAGGTGTTTAGAATTTCTGGAGATGAATTTTACATATATTCATATGAGAGATATGAAATAGAAGAAAAACTATGGAATTTAAAAGAGGCATTTAAAAGTTCAAGATTACTTAGAAGACTAGGTGTTAGTTTTAGTTTGGGATACTATATCAAGAATGAAAAAATATCACTTAAGGAGGCATTTAAAAATGCCGATTTGGCGATGTATTTTGTAAAAAAGAATAGATGTCTGTGGTATAAAGAAGCTACTAATGATTTTATAAAAACGATTGAAAGAAAAGAGTCGATAAAGAAAAATTTAGAGTTGGCAATAGAAACTGAATTTTTTGCGGTTTATCAACCTAAATTTAACTTAAAAACGAATACTTTAGAGGGTGCAGAGGCATTAGCTAGATGGGAGAATTCAGAATTAGGTTTTGTTTCACCAGTGGAATTTATATCGCTTGCAGAAGAGATAAATTTAGTGTCTAAAATAGATTATAAAATAGCTGAAGAGGCAGTAAAAAAAATTAGAAGTATTTTAGATAGAAATATATATATCAAAGATTTTAGGATATCTTTTAATGTTTCACCAGAAACCTTTAGGCGGGATGATATTGTTTCTTATATAGAAAATCTTTTGCAAAAATATAATATTGATGGAAAATATTTAGAGATAGAAATAACTGAGAGCATGTTTATAAGTGATATTAAAGACATAATAGGTAAATTAAATTCTTTAAAAAATAAAAATATTAAAGTATCAATAGATGATTTTACCGCTGGTTATTCAACAACTGGTCTTTTAGCAACTCTTCCTGTTGATACAGTTAAGTTTGATAGATCTTTAATATTGTCAATGATTGAGGATGAGAAAAAAGGAAAAGCAATCTATATAGGGCTTATAAAAATGATGAAGAGTTTGAATCTTAAAATAGTTTCTGAAGGAATTGAAAAAGAAAGTGAGTTGGAATTTTTAAGAGATAATGGAGTAGATTATGGGCAAGGATTTTATTTAGGAAAACCAACAAAAGATTTTTATAATTAAAAATATCCCCTCTAGAAAATATCTAGAGGGGGATTTTTTTACATATGTTTTTTTAATAGTGAATCATAAGTTCCATCGGCTTTAATCTCTTCTAAAGCTTTGTTTATTTTTTCTAAAAGATCAACATTTTTCTTTGATATAGCGATTGCATATTCCTCTGCTTCACCAGCAGTTTGAGCTAGCTTTAGAGCTTTATTGTGCTTCACATAGTTTAAAGCTGTTTCTGAATCTAAAACTATAGCATCAATTTTTTTACTTTGTAGCTCCATTATAGCAGCGTAAGATGCATTATATTTTTTACTTTTAACCTCTTTCATCTCACTTACAACAACATCTCCAGTGAATCCAAGAACTACTCCAACTAATTTTCCATTTAAGTCATCAAAAGTTTTAATGTCTTCGTTAGATTCATTTAGAATTATAACTTGGTTTGCTGTATAGTATGGCTCTGAGAAATTAACAGTTTTCTTTCTTTCTTCATTTGCAGTCATTCCTGCAATAACAATATCAATTTTGTTCATCTCTAAAGCCGGAATAAGTCCGTCAAAAGACATGTCTTTGATAACAATATCCATTCCAATTTTTTCTCCAATGGCTTTAACAAGATCGATATCAAATCCAACAACTTCTCCTTTATCAAGGTATTCAAAAGGTGGAAACTCAGCATTTGTTCCAACATAAAGCTTCCCCTTAGCAAAACTGAAAGAACTCATAATTAACATTAAAAATAAAACCAACTTTTTTGAAATCTTTTTCATAATCTCCTCCTAGTATAAAATATATTAATGATTTAAAACTTTTTCTATAAACTCTTTTGCTCTTGAATGATTTACTCCTTCGAAGAGTTCTTCTGGAGTTGTATCCTCTAAAATTGAACCTCCATCCATAAATAAAACTCTGTCTGCTACTTTTCTAGCAAACCCCATTTCGTGAGTAACAACAACCATAGTCATTCCATCCTTAGCTAAATCTCTCATAACATCAAGAACTTCACGAATCATTTCAGGGTCTAAAGCCGAAGTAGGTTCATCGAAAAGAATAACTTCAGGATCCATACAAAGAGCTCGTGCAATAGCTATTCTTTGTTTTTGTCCTCCAGAAAGTTGCTCTGGATAAGCTAAAGCTTTATCTTTTAATCCAACTTTTTTTAGAAGAAGAAGAGCTTTTTCTTCGACATCCTCTTTTCTCATTCCTTTTACTTTTAAAGGTGCAAGAGTAAGATTTTCTAAAACTGTTTTATGTGGAAATAGATTGAAATGCTGAAACACCATTCCAACCTTAGCTCTCATAGCATTGATATTAGTGCTTGGATGCATAATATCCTCTCCACTTATATATATGTGGCCAAGAGTAGGCTCTTCTAAACGATTAAGACATCTTAAAAACGTTGATTTTCCACTTCCAGATGGACCGATAACTGCAACAACCTCACCTTTATTGATATGAACTGAAACTCCTTTTAAAACTTCTAAATCGCCAAAACTTTTAAATAGATCATCCACTTTTATCATGCTTTATTCAACCCCTTTTCAACGCCTCTCATAATTTTTGTAAATATTCCAACTAAAATAAGGTATATAAATCCAACTAGTAGTAGTGGTTCTACTCCTCTGTAAGTTTGAGAAGTTATAATATTTGCAGATCTTAAAAGATCAACTCCACCAATGAAACCAACAATAGAAGTTTCTTTTAAAAGTGTTATAAATTCACTAACTAATGCAGGTAAAATTTTTCTGATAGCTTGAGGAATAATAACCTCCTTCATAGCGATAGGATAGCTCATTCCTAAAGCACGAGACGCTTCCATTTGGCCTTTATCAAGTCCTTCAATACCAGCTCTGATAATTTCAGCAACATAAGCACTAGAGTTTATTCCAAATGCAATACCAGCTACTAAGAAAATTGGTATATCACGGAAACCAGCAAAAACAATATTAGCAAGAATTAGAAGTTGAACAACTGCAGGAGTTCCTCTAATTAAATCAATATAACAAATTGCGATTATTTTAAATTTTGATAATCTTAAAAGTGCGATAAAAACTCCTAGAATAACACCAAAAATGGCTGAAAAGGCAGTTACACCAACAGAGAATGTTAAACCTTGTAGAACATACTGGTATCTGTAACCATCGATAAAAATTGTTTTAAGTACAGCTAAGTAATCTCCCATAAAAATCTCCTTTATTAGTATTTTAATATATAAAAAAAGTCTAAAAGTATACTATACTCTCAGACCTTTAAATACAAAGATAAATAATTTCAAAAAGAAAACCATATATAAATGAAAATGGATGGTCAGCATCAAAATTACCAAGAATATAACAGAATATAGAGTTGCTTATTATTTTGTACCCTATTCCTATTTTTTCTGAATAACATGACCTGACCCCCTTTAAAATATTCTTAACTACTAAAGTTTGATTGATTATAAACTATGAAAATTATTTTGTCAAACTTTTTTTTTTAGAAAATTTTTTCCTGAAAATACCTATGAGAAAACAATCACATATACCCTCAGGAAAAAAGCTGAGCGGGGGGGTGCTCAGCTCTTTTGTCAGACCCTTTTACTGCTGAATAAAAGAGTCTTTAGTGGGGGGATTTTTATTGGGAAATTAGTAGATGAATCCGTTGGAATGATTAGGGGGTCATTCCAACGATATATGTCAGTCGTAATATTATTACTAAACTGTCCCAGAAATTCCTTTAAATTTAATTTAAAAATTTTTGATTTATAAGGATTTCTATTACTTATAACTCCAATAAAATCTTTGCTATTTGGAAAAAATCTGACATAAGCAAAAACGTCAGGATGAGGTGAGAAAAATTTAATCTCACCCTCTTTTAAAACTTTCGATCCATCTCTTAAAAGAGAGATTTTTCGATACCATTTTAAAAGATCTTTATCCTCATTTCCCCAAGGATAGGTTCTTCTATTGTCAGGATCCTTTTCTCCTTCTAATCCAACTTCATCTCCATAATATATAACAGGAACTCCAGGAAGGGTAAATTGAATTAAGCTTAAAGATTTTAACATTCTAGTAGTAGCGGGATTATAATATTTAGGATCAATACTATAATTTTTAACAATTTCTTTGACAGAGGTCTTAATCCTTTTAACATCGTGACTTCCTAAAAGGTTATAAAGTGAGTAGTAATTCTCTCTAGGGTAATTTTCTTTTAAAGAGTTCATATATTTGCATAGAGTCTCACTATCAATAGAACCATTGTAAAAATTTAAAAGATAGGTTCTAAGTGGGTAGTTCATAACAGAGTCTAGTTGCTTTCCATTAAAATACTCTCGTCTTTGACCGTAGCTAATCTTATTGCTAGCATCTTCCCAAACCTCACCAATAATGACAGCCTCTGAATCAATACTTTTACATTTGTATCTAAAACTTTCAATAAAAAAACTAGGAAGTTCATCTGCAACATCAAGTCTCCAGCCTTTAATTCCAGTTTTCATCCAATGGCTTAAAACGCTATTTTCTCCCTGAACAATATATTTAAAAAAACTAGGTTCTAACTCATTCACACAGGGAAGATCCTTTATTCCCCACCAAGAGTCATAATCAAATGGATAGTTATGAAATCTGTACCAAGGATAAAAAGGAGAGGATATCGATTTTGTGGCCTCTTTAAAATATAAACTATTTTTACCAGTATGATTGAAAACTCCATCTAAAATAGTATAGATTCCATTTTTTTTACACTCTTTTATCATCTCTTTGAAATCTTTAAAAGTTCCAAGAATAGGATCTATTTGATGATAATTATTTGTATCGTATCTGTGGTTACTAGTAGCTTCAAATATTGGATTAAGATAAAGAGAACCAACATTTAAGCTTTTTAAATAATTTACTTTTTGAGTGACACCTTTTAGATTTCCTCCAAAAAAATCCCAACGAGCAATTTCATTTTTACTATTTTTTATATACATAGGAGTATCACTCCATTTAGCATATATAAAACTATTATCTTTAGGAGAGTTAATTTTTCCATCACGATTTCCATTAAAAAATCTATCTGGAAAAATTTGGTAAGCTATACTCTCTTTAAACCAGTTTGGAGAAGGATTATTTTTATAAAAAAGAGTTATTTGATAATCAAGAGGAGAGGTTTCATAAATCTCTCCAATACCTCCAAGAGCCAAAGGGTTATTTCCGTAATAAAAAATTGTATTATCGTTTCCAATTTTTAGTTTGAAATGATAAAAAATTGTTTTAGCGACACTAGGAGTTATAAAATTAAGAGACCAGACTTTATAGTCTCGGTCTCCAATTTTTTCAATCTCAGTTTGAGAAAATTCAAATTGAGATTCTGTATCATTTTTTAAAATTAGGGATACCTCTAAACAATTTATAGAAGTATCTGTTAAGATTTTAAATGCAACTTTTTCTCCAGAGGGAGTAGCACCAAAAGGTGATTTAAATTTTTCATCTTGAGAATTAAAAATTATAGAATCTTTAGGTAAAGAATATGAAAGACTATTCATCTCTTTTCACCCTCTTAATATGCCAGATGTCTTCGGCATATTTGTTGATGCTGTTATCAGAAGAAAATTTACCAGAATGAGCTATATTGACAAGAGACATTTGAAGCCATCCTTTTTTATTTTCATAGAGAGCATTTATTTGCTCTTGAGCTTTAACGTATGCTGAAAAATCTTTAAGCACAAAATAAGGGTCTCCTTCACCAAAGATATGGTTTAAAATATCTTTAAATTCATCATGGTTTTGAGAGAAAGTTCCATCTTTTAGTTGCCCTATGATTTTTTGTAGCGTTGGATTTGAATCAAGATACTCTCTAAAGTTGTAGCTGTGAGTTTTCTCTAAATCCATAACTTCAGTTGAAGTAAGTCCAAAGATGACCATATTATCGTCACCAACCTCATCGTAAATCTCTACGTTAGCACCATCTAAAGTGGCTAAAGTGATTGCACCATTCATCATAAATTTCATATTTCCAGTTCCAGAGGCTTCCTTAGAAGCTGTAGATATCTGCTCACTGACATCTCCTGCAGGGATTATAAGCTCAGCAATAGAGACACCGTAGTTTTCAAGGAAAACAACTTTAATTTTATTTCTGATACTAGAATCATTATTTACAACCTGAGCCACTGAAGTTATAAGTTTTATGATATTTTTAGCCAAATAATATGAGGGTGCTGCTTTAGCTCCAAAGAAAAATGTTCTAGGAACAATATCTAGTTCAGGGTTTTCTTTTAATTTATTATATAGATATATAATATGGAAAATATTTAGTAGTTGTCTTTTATACCCATGTAATCTTTTTATTTGAACATCAAAAATAGAAAACGGATTGATATCAACGTTATAATTTCTTTTAACAAATTTGACAACCTCTTCTTTATTTTTCAGCTTTATTTTATCTAATTTTTCTAAAACTTCATCATCATTTATACACTTTAAAAAATTGATAAATTTATTAGTGTCTTCAATACACTCAGGACCACTATTTTCAGTTACCAATTTATAGAGCTCAGGATTTGCATTTTTTAACCATCTTCTATGAGTGATTCCATTTGTTTTATTATTAAATTTTTCAGGATAAAGAAGATAGAAATCTCTCAATTCACGATTTTTTAAGATCTCTGTATGTATTTTAGCAACTCCATTTATAGAGTGAGAACCAATTATAGCTAGGTTCGCCATTCTAACTTCACCATAATTTATTATTTTCATAGAGTTGATTTTATTAGAATCACCATCATATTTTTTAGATACCTCTTCACAGAAACGTCTATCAATCTCTTCTATAATCATAAGGATTCTAGGAACAGTTTTTTTGAACATGTCATATGGCCATTTTTCCATTGCTTCTGCTAGGATAGTATGATTTGTATAAGCAAGAGTTTTAACCGTTATGTCCCAAGCTGTGTCCCAATCTAATCCTTCTTCATCAAGTAGTAATCTCATAAGTTCAGCAACAGCGATTGCTGGATGTGTATCATTTATATGTACTCCAATAAAATCAGGGAATCTATGAATAGGTTGTTTCATCTCTTTATATCTTCTTAAAATTGTTTGAAGTCCAGCACTCACAAAGAAATATTCCTGTTTTAAACGAAGAAGTTTTCCACTAAAACTTGAATCATCTGGATAAAGAACTTGTGATATAGCTTCAACAGCATATTTTTTATCTATATATTTTTGATAATCACCTTTTTGAAGTCCGCTCAAATCAATATCTTCATCTGGAAGCTCAGCACTAAAAAGTCTTAAAGTATTAACAATCTCTTTGTTAGAGCCAAGTATAGGCATATCATAAGGAACAGCTACAATTTCTTCACATCCAGAGTAGATAGGTTCAAGCCCTTCATGTGTTTTAGTAAGAATAACATTTCCACCAAATTTTACGATGACACTTTTTTCTGGTTTTTTAATCTCCCAAAGAAAATCCTCTTTTAACCAGTTATTTAAAAGCTCTTTCTGATAACCATTTACAATTTTTTGAGTGAAAAGTCCATGCTTAAATCTAATACCACATCCGTGACCAGGAAATCCTAATGAAGCCAAAGAATCCATGAAACAAGCTGCAAGTCTTCCAAGTCCCCCGTTTCCAAGAGCTGGGTCTGGTTCAAGAGCAAGAAGCTCATTTAAATCAATGCCTAAATCCTTAAGACCATCTTCGACAGTTTCTCTAATATCTAAATTTAAGAGATATGTGTTTAAAAGTCTTCCAATCAAAAATTCCATAGAGAAGTAATAAATCTGTTTAACCTCTTTTTTAGTATAATAAGCGTTAGTTTCAGCCCAAGTTTCAGATAGATAATCTCTGATAAGTTTTCCTAGAGCTAAGTATTTGTGTTCAGGTGAAGCCTCTGTAGGTGTTTGAGCAAAGGTAAGTATAAGTCTTTTTTTATAATCCTCTTTAAATTGGTTTTTATTTAAATTCATAAAAGACCTCCATAAAGTGCTTTGTATTTTTTAGCAGATTCCTTCCATTCTGAGTTATACTTCATAGCTGATCTCATTAGAGCTGTCCATGATTTTTTATCTTCATAGAAAATTTTGGCAGCATATTCCATTTTAAATAGCATATCGTGAGCATTATAGTTTTGGAAAACAAAACCAGTACCACCAAGTGTTGCTGGATTAAAATTAGAAACTGTATCTTTAAGACCACCTGTTTCTCTAACTAAAGGTATCGTTCCATATCTCATTGCAATAAGTTGACCAATACCACAAGGTTCAAAAAGAGATGGCATTAAAAAGAGATCACAAGCTCCATAAATTTTTCTAGCTAACTCATCACTGAAAGTTATATTAGCAGATAATTTTTCAGGATGAGTATATGAATAGTAATTAAATAGATCTTGGTATTGTGTGTCACCAGTTCCAAGAACTACAAATTGTAGATTGATATTTAAGATATCATCCATAACCCATTTTATAAGATCAAGACCTTTTTGGCTAACTAAACGAGAAACTAAGCCAACCATAAAGACATTTTCATTTACAGGTAATCCCAATCTTTTTTGTAGTTCAGTTTTATTTACAATTTTCTTTTTTAAATTAGTAAGGCCAAATTTCTCATAAAGTTTATCATCTTTTCTAGGATCATAAAGCGAGTAATCAATACCATTAACAATACCGTGAACTTTACTTCCAAGTTCAACAATAAGGCCGTTTAGCTTCTCACCATAGAAAGGGTATGTGATCTCTTTAGAATAGTTTTCACTTACAGTTGTAACTAGGTCAGAGTATATAAGTCCACCTTTCATGAATGAGACCCCATCATAAAATTTAAGTTTATCCTCTGAATAGTATGAGAAATCAAGTCCTAAAAGTTCTCCTAAAATATCTTTAGAGAAGATACCTTGATATTTCAAATTATGTATAGTAAAAACAGTTTTTGTATCTTTTAATAGTTCATTTTCACTGTAGAAAGCTTTTAGTAATACTGGAATCATTCCTGTATGCCAATCGTTACAGTGAATAACATCAGGGATAAAGTTAGGGATATATTTAATAGCTTCTAAAACTCCTCTACAATAAAAAGAGAAAATCTCACCATCATCATAGTGTCCATATGGCACGTGTCTTTTGAAATAATATTCATTATCTAGAAAGTAGAAATCAACACCATCATATTCCAAATGGAAGAGTCCAGCGTATTGATTTCTCCAACCAACAGGAACTGTAAAAGAACCTAAAAAGTCCATTTTTTCGACGAACTCTTTAGGGATATTTCCATTTTTAGGAAGTATAACTTTAGCATTAACACCAACTTTTTTAAGGGCTTTAGGGAGTGCAAGAGACACATCCCCAAGCCCACCAACTTTTAAAAATGGATCAGCTTCCGAAGTAGCAAAAAGTAGATTTATATTTTTCATATTCTTTCCTCCTTTTGCAGATTAAAACTTATATTTTTTTTGAATAACAAGAGGATAGAAAGGATTACCTTCTAAATCTGTATTCTCTAAAACAACGTTTTTATCAACAATAACATTTTTCAAATGAGTACCAGATTTTATAGTACAATTTTGAAGAATTATAGAATTTTCAACAACAGCACCTTTTTCAACATTTACATATCTAGAAAGGATACTATTGACAACAGTTCCCTCTATAAAACATTCGTTTGAAATAATAGAGTTCTTAACAATTGATTCACTTAGATAGTGAGTAGGGATTGAATCTTTTACCTTACTAAAAATAGGTCTATTTTCATTGAAGAACAGCTCTTTTAAAGTAGCAGAGTTAATTAAATCCATATTAGTTCTAAAGTAGTTAGCTAGCGAGTTAAGACAAGAAAGATATTCTTTATGCTCAAATCCCATTATTTTTAAATTGTTTTTACTTCTATAAATAATATCTTTTAACGATAAATCTCTACTAGGTTTCGATAGAATTAAAGACATTAGTAAAGATTTTTTTATTAAAAATATCTCTGTAGATATATTTTGATTTTTCTTAGGTAGATAGTTTGCAAACGCTCTATTTAGATAATTTTTCTCATTGAACTCTAAGATATCACATCCTAAAAAGTTTTCGTTTGGTTCAGCAATATTTTTGTATATAACCGTGATATCACTGTCAGAAAGTTCGTGAAACTCAATTGCCTTGTCTAAATCTATATTAGCTACCATATAAGTTGGCGCGATTACAACCATTCCATCTTTACTATTTAAAAGATCTTCAAAACTATCGATAAGTAGTTCTGTATCAGTTGTAAAATCTCCAGTATGTATAGTTAAACCACCATTTTTTCTATTTAATCCCCAAGATTTAGAAACATCAAGATGATTTCTTAAAGAACGACAGTTTTTATTTGTAAGTACATGAATATTTTTAATACCAGCATTTTTCATATATGAAAGAGGAAAATCGATAGCACGATACTTACCAGCAATAGCAACTGTTGCGATTCCTCTATGTTGTGTAAGAGCCTTTAAAAGTTCTCTACTTTCGAAAGCAGTTATAATTCCAGTATAGTTTGATAACATTATTCATCCCCCCCAGTAACAAATAGAATCTCATCTTTTCTTCCGTATTTTTTACCCTCTTCAGTTATCGCTTTTTCGCCTAAAATAATTCTATTTATATAGCTATCTTTTTTTATTACAGCTCCGGCTAAAACGACACTATTATGAACCTTAGCCCCTTCTTCTACAACGACTTCGGCAGATAAAACTGAATTTATAACTTCTCCTTTAATAATACACCCTTCAGATATAATTGAGTTTGTAATAACAGCATCCTCTTCTAAAAGATGACCTGGCTTGTTAGTTGCTTGAGAGTATATTCTCCAATTTCTATCAAAAAGATCAATCGGATGTGAAGCATCTAAAAGGTCCATGTTTGAGGCCCATAAACTTTCGATAGTTCCAACATCTTTCCAGTATCCAGCAAAAGGATAAGCCATAAGTTTTTGTCCTTCGCTTAAAAGTTTAGGAATTATATTTTTACCAAAATCCTTATCAGATTTTTTATCTAATTGATCCTCTCTCAAAGCTTTCTTTAGAAGAGGCCAACTGAATATATATATTCCCATGCTCGCTAAAGTACTTTTAGGAACTTTGGGTTTTTCTTCAAACTCATAGATTTCACCAGCTTCAGTTGTATTCATAATACCAAAACGAGAAGCTTCATCAATAGGAACATCAATAACAGCTACAGTAGCTCCTGCGCCTTTAGAGATATGGAAATCTAGCATTTTATCATAATCCATTTTATAGATATGATCTCCGGATAAGATAAGAACATACTCAGGATCATACATATCAATATAGTTTTCATTTTGGAAAATAGCATCAGCAGTTCCCTTATACCAACGATTTTCAGATTCTGTTGAATAAGGAGGTAAAATACTAACTCCAGCTCCTTCAATATCCAAATCCCATGGGCTTCCAACCCCAATATGTCTGTTTAAAAGGAATGGTTTATACTGAACTAAAACCCCAACAGTATCAATTCCAGAGTTAACACAGTTACTTAAAGGAAAATCTATAATTCTGTATTTTCCTCCAAATGGAACAGCTGGTTTAGCAACATCTTTTGTTAACTTTTTAAGTCTGCTTCCCTGCCCCCCAGCTAAAATCATAGCAATCATTTTCTTTTTCATAGTTTAAATCCCCCTTTTTTTAAATATTGGTTTTAAAAATAGTGTACAAAGTGGAGCTATGTTTATAGAAATAGAGAATGGTTGTTCATCCAACTCTCTATTTATCGGTTTAATTATACTGGGATTTGTTTGATTTCCTCCCCCGAAAATATCTTTATCGCTATTAAAAACTTCCATGTATTCAGCCATCCTAGGAACTCCAATGGAATGATTGATATATTCATTTTTAGTAAAGTTACAAATTACTAAAATAAAATCATCTGGATTATCCCCTTTTCTAATAAAGGAGATGAGCTTTTGTGTATGGTTTTTATGATTGACCCATTCAAATCCATCAGAAGAAGAGTCTTTTTCCCAAAGAGCAGGTTCAGATTTGTAAAATTCATTTAATTTACTGATATAAGTTTTAACAGAATCGTGTTGTGGATATTTTAAAAGTTTCCATTCGAGTTCGTCATAGTATCTCCATTCAATAAATTGTCCGAATTCTCCACCCATGAAAAGAAGTTTTTTTCCAGGGTGACCTATCATAAAGCCATAAAACATTCTAAGAGAATCAAATTTTTGAATGTAATCACCACTCATCTTATCAAGGAGTGATTTTTTTCCATGAACAACTTCATCATGAGATAAAGCTAATACATAGTTTTCGCTAAAAGAATACATAAGTGAAAAAGTTAAAAGGTTGTGATGTTTATCTCTTTCACAAGGTGAATAAGACATGTATCTAAGCATATCATTCATCCAGCCCATATTCCATTTATAGTTAAATCCAAGTCCACCCTTGTAGCTTGGGGCGGTAACTAGTGGCCAAGAGGTAGCCTCTTCAGCAATCATTAATGGGTTTTTGTAGAGTTTGAAAATTGTTTCGTTGAGTGTTCTTAAAAAATCAATAGCTTCTAGCTTAGCGTCTCCACCAAGAGCATTTTTTAGGCCAGTTTTTTCACGGGCATACTCTAAGTATAAAAGATTTGAGACAGCATCAGCTCTAATTCCATCAATATGAAAATGTTCGAATAAAAATGTTGCACTTGATAATAAAAAGTTTTTTACAAAGGGTTTAGTAAAGTCAAAGTTAGCAGTTCCCCAAATAGGATTTTCCCCCAAAATATTGTGATCATACTCAAAAAGAGGTGTTCCATCGAATCTATATAATCCATGGGCATCTTTACAGAAATGTCCAGGGACCCAGTCTAGAATTACCCCAATTCCAGCTTTATGACATTCGTTAACTAGATGTTTAAAGTCTTCAGGAGTACCGTATCTACTTGTAATAGAAAAGTATCCAACTCCTTGATAGCCCCAAGAGGCATCTAATGGATGCTCGGTAAGAGGCATTATTTCAATATGTGTAAAACCTGTTTCCAAAATATAAGGAACAAGTTTTTCTGCAATCTCTCGATAATTTAGAAACTCTCGACCATCTTCAGGTCCATCCCCACGATTGTAGTTTCTTTTCCAAGAACCAAGATGAAGTTCATATATACTAATTGGTTTTTTGTATATATTCTCTTTGGCTCTTTTATTTAACCATTCGCTATCCTCCCAATCGAAGTCTTTGAATGGGTTATAGACAATAGAAGCAGTATTAGGTCTAACTTCAGAATAAAAAGCAAAAGGGTCACTTTTTAAAAAGATTTTTTTATTGCTATCGGCAATCATATACTTATAGATTGTTCCTTCTTTTAAATAAGGAATAAAAAGAGACCAGACTCCAGTTTTATCATCTTTTGTCATATAGTTTTTTTTCCCATTCCAATCGTTAAAAGTACCTACAACTGAGACCTTAGTTGCATTTGGTGCCCATAAAGTAAAGAGAACTCCAGTTGCTCCATTTATTTTTTTTATATGAGCTCCGAATTTTTTATAAAGAGTATAATCCATAGAAATCCCCCCCTTTTTAAATTGAATCTATTATAATACATTCTTTTGCAAAAAGATATATGTTTTCTGAAAAAAAATAAAACTTTTTTTCAAAAATTGAAAAATAAAAAAATAAAAAAACTATATAAAAAATAGCAATTGTGGTATAGTTTTTTTAGAAAAAAATGGGGGGGATAAATAATGAGAAAGTATTTAATAGCTCTGTATTTTATTGGGGTTTCAGCTTTGTCTCAAAGTGTGGATATGAAAAGAATAGCGTTGACTTTTGATGATGGACCTAAGATTAAGGTTACAGAACAAATATTGGACGTCTTAAAAGAGAACGAGGCAAAAGGGACATTTTTTATTGTGGGTGTAAATGGAAAGAGGTATCCGGAAATTTTAAAAAAGATTTATAACGATGGACATCAGATAGCCAATCACTCATATAATCATCCAAATTTTAAAAAAATATCAATTGAAGATGTAAAAAAAGAATTAGAGGATACAAATAAAATTATACAGAAAACAACAGGTGAGAGTGTAAAATATTTTAGACCTCCATATGGATCGCTCGCAAAATCGCAGAAAGAGGAAGTGAGAAAAAATCTAGGAATGATCTCTGTTATGTGGAATATTTGTCCTCAAGATTGGGAGAAAAAATTTGATTCAGAATATATCGCAAAGTTTTTAGTAGAAAATGCAAGGGATAAAGGAGTTATTTTACTTCATGACTATGAAAAAACAGGCGAAGCTCTAAAAATTGCGATTCCTATATTAAAGCGTAATGGGTATGAGTTTGTAACGATTGATGAACTATATAAAAGATAAATGAGAAAGATAAAAAATAAAAACATTTACTTTTTGATAGAAACGTAGTATAATAATACTAGATTAATAATATGAGTTTTAAAATTTTTAGAAGAGAAACCATTGGTAACTTGAGTTTGTTTAACCTCTGATTTAAAGATTAAGATTTGTAGAATTATAAAAAATAATTATGGAGGTATCAAATGAAAGGTACAGTTAAATGGTTCAACGAAGAAAAAGGATTCGGATTTATCACTGGTGAGGACGGGAAAGATGTATTCGCACACTTCTCTCAAATCAAGAAAGATGGATTCAAGAAGTTAGTAGAAGGAGAAGAAGTTACTTTTGACGTAGTTCAAGGTGACAGAGGACCTCAAGCTTCTAACATCGTAACTGTAAAGTAATGATATTTAAGGACCTTAGAATTTAGTTCTAAGGTCTTTTTGTTTTTTGTAAAAATATAAAATATTTACTTTTTATTTAATAAAAGGTATAATTTATAGGCTATACAAGCAAAATAAATCGAAGGAGAGAAAAAGATGGACAGTTATCCCAAACGCAATGTGAAAAATAACAATTTAATATTCGTTTGTAGAGGAAAGGTCTAGAATTTTTCTTCGTTTTTCCTCTGCAAAAAACAAGGAGGAAAGATGTTTGAAACAAAAGTAAAAGAACTTCTATTAAAAAAGGATTTAAAATCTTTAAAGGAGGTTCTAAATTGTGAAACTCCGATTAATATTGCTGAATTTATTGAGAATAACGATGAAAATGAAAAGGATATGATTATTCTTTTTAGATTGTTACACAAGGATATTGCAGCAGAGGTATTTGCAAATTTAGATACCGATGAGCAAATTAAAATTGTGAGTTCAATAAATGATGATAAGTTACAATCACTATTAGAAGAGTTATACTTCGATGATATGATTGACTTTTTAGAGGAGATGCCTTCAAATGTTGTAAAAAGAGTGCTTGAGAACTACAAGCATGAAAATCGTTCTTTGATTAATCAATTCCTATCTTATGAGGAGGATTCAGCAGGAAGTTTGATGACTATAGAATATCTATCTTTGAAAAGTAATTGTACTGTAAAAGATAGTATTAAACATATTAGAAAATACGCTGAAGAACTTGAAACGATAGATGTAGCTTATGTTATAGATAGCTATAAAAGATTAGAAGGACAGATAACCTTAAAAAAACTGTTATCATCTCATGATGATGAAATGATTGAAGATATTATGGATAAGAGTGTTTTATCTGTAAAAACATCGACAAATCAAGAAAATGCAGTTACTTTGTTTAAGAAATATGATTTGACAGTTTTACCAGTAATAGATAAAGAAAATATTTTAGTAGGAATTATAACAATCGATGATATGGTTGATGTAATAGAAGAGGAAAATACAGAAGATTTCCAAAAGATGGCTGCAATGGCGCCGAGTAAAGAGGAGTATTTAGAAACTCCAATATTTGATTTAGCTAAAAATCGTTTAACTTGGTTACTTGTATTAATGGTGTCAGCTACATTCACAGGATCTATAATAAGTAAATATGAAGAGATAATTGAGCAGATGGTTGTATTAGCAGCAGCAATTCCGATGTTAATGGATACGGGTGGAAATGCAGGATCTCAATCATCAACTCTTATTATAAGAGGAATGGCTTTAGGAGAGATAAAAATAAATGATTATTTAAAAGTTGTATGGAAGGAGTTAAGAGTTAGTCTAATTGTTGGTTTAGGATTAGGTGCAGTGAACTTCTTACGGATGAATTTTATATTGAAGCAAGATTTGAAAATGTCACTACTAGTTTCAGTAACTTTAGGTGTAACTGTAGTTATAGCAAAACTTGTAGGTGGACTTTTACCAATAGGTGCTAAAAAGTTAAACTTAGATCCAGCGATAATGGCAGGACCTCTAGTAACGACAATTGTAGATGCATTAGCATTAGTTATTTACTTCTATTTAGCGATGACACTTTATAGTGATGTATTGAGATAAAAAAAATAAATTAAATATTGACAAAATAATAAAAATGTTTCATAATGCATTATAAAAAATTAAATATTAGTTCACCTTTACAAATGAGCCTAAGGCCGACGGCAAAGATGTTGTAATCCTGTGAACAAAAATATTGTGACGCTGCCATAACAATATTGTGAAATTTTGTTATTTTTTATTAGTTATTAAAGCGTACTTTTGTACGCTTTTTTTTATTTAAAATATAAGGAGGAGGATAGTGGTAATCAATACTTTTAAATTCGGATTTTATTCTTTTGTAGGAATTTGGCTTTTCTTGGTACCGATGGTAATTGGAGGAGAGTCAGGGATGTTGTTAGGACACATCAAGAGTCATATAGTAGAAAGGTATGATGATATAGTGAAAATAGTGACAGCAGGATTCGCTGTGGTCACAATCTTTGGAACTATCTTAGGAATGAAAAGAAAAACTTTTAATGATAAAGTTTTAGACGGATTTTTTATAAGTAGTAAATTTGTTGCTGGAATAAGAATATTAGGGGCTTTAACTCTAATTTTAATAACATATAATTTTTTACCAGAAAGTTTGAGTAGAGTTGTTGCAGATGAAGCAACGGGACTTATGATGATAGATGAGTTATTGCCAACAATATTAGTAACATTTTTTTTAGAGGTTATGCTTATACCACTACTGACTTCTTTTGGGTTGGTTGAATTTATAGGAACTTTGATAGCCCCTTATATGAGAAAATTATTTAAAGTTCCAGGCTATGCAGCAATTGATGCTTTAGCATCATTTGTTGGAGATGGAACGATAGGAATTGTAGTAACAGATCAACAATATGAAAAAGGATACTATACACAAAAAGAAGCAGCTATTATAGCAACATCATTCTCGTTAGTTGGAATTTCATTCGCAATAATGATGGCGGATTTGCTTAGATTATCACATATTTTTGGATATTTTTATGGAACAATAATAGTATGTACAATTTTAACTGGTGTTGTGATATCTAGAATGCCTTTGAAAAAATTTAAAGATAGGTATTATAGAGAGGGAGAAGCTCCAGATGAGAGAGATACAAGTATGAATTATGCTATCAGATTAGCTTCGGATGTAGCTGGAAAAACGAAAGCTACGAAAGTTTTAAGAGATTCTTTTATAAAAGTATTAACGATATATGTGACGTTTACTCCTGTAATAATGCTTGTAGGAACAATTGGTTTAGTACTAGCTGATAAAACAAACTTCTTTCAAATAGTTACAGCGCCGATGGTTCCATTTTTAGAATTCATAGGCTTTGAAAGAGAGATAGCTCAATACATGGCTCCTTCTATGATAATAGGAATAACTGATATGTGGTTACCGGCTGTCTTTATAAAGGATTGTCCAAGTGAATTGGCTAGATTTGTTATTGGAGGATTAACTTTTTCACAGTTGATATATTTTAGTGAAACAGGAATTATTCTTATGAATTCAAAAATTGGATTTAATTTTTTTGATGTTATGAAAATCTTCTTTTTAAGAAGTATAGTTGCATTTCCGATGATATATGCAGCAGGATTATTTATGTTGAAGATAGGATTGTTAGTAAATTAGAGTTTAAAAATCTAAAATATAAAAATAGAGGAAATCTTCCCTTTATTTAGAAGTAGAATAAAGCTATAAAAATAACTTTTTACATAAAGGGAGGAATTTATGAAAAAAATATTGTTTTTTTTAACTTTAATTTTAGGAAGTTTAACATTTTCTCAAAGTCAACCTTTGATAGTTGGAATGGAACTGGCTTATCCACCATTTGAGATGTCAAATGAGGAGGGAAGACCAACAGGAATAAGTGTAGATATGGCTTATGCCTTAGGTGAATATTTAGGAAGAGATGTAATCATAGAAGATATGGCTTATGGAGGGCTGATTCCAGCTTTGAAAACAAAAAAAATAGATATAATCATCTCTTCAATGTCAGTAACAGAGGAGAGAAAGCAATCTGTTAACTTTTCAAAGCCATATGCTAAAAGCTATTTAGCAATGTTAGTAAATAATAAATCTGGGATAACAAAAGCGAGTGATTTAAATATAAAAGGGAAAAAAGTTGCTGTAAAAAAAGGTACGAGTGGACATACTGTAGCTCAAAAATATTTCCCAAATGCAGAGATTATGGTTTTTGACAAAGAGAGTGCAATTATATTGGAAGTTTCTCAAGGTAAAGTTGATGCTTTTATATATGACCCTCTTACAATTTATAAAAATTGGTCAAGAAATCAAGAGACAACAACACCTTTATTAGAGCAGTTTGAAACAGAATCTCAACCGTGGGCAATAGCCTATAGAAAAGGTGAAGAGGATTTAGGAGCTCAAATAGATGAGTTTATAGTAGAGTATAAAAATAGTGGAAAGTTTAATGAGTTAGCTGACAAATATTTAGGTGAGGAGAGAGCTTTCTTTAAAGAGAAAAATGTCCCTTTCTTCTTTGATTAGGAGATGGTATGAGTATACTAAAAACTATATTTTTTAAACCTGAAAAAGAAGCAGAAAATTTATTCGTGAAATGGTTCAATATAATTTTAGTGACTATATTAGTTTTAGGAATTTTTCATTTTGCATTTAGTAGTATCGATTATCCGTATAATTGGAAGGGGATAATTGAAAAATATAGATATAAATTCCTTTTAGGATTTAAAATGACATTAGTAATCTCTGTATTTTCATTGGTTTCTAGCTTTTTAATTGGAACACTTTTAGTTTTGGGTCAAAGAGGGAGATTTTTGCCGACATATTATTTTGCAAAAGGATTTACAGAGATGATAAGGGGAACTCCTTTAATCGTTCAGATATATCTTTTCTACTATGTAATAGGAACAGCTTTTGGTATAAATAATAGATATGTTATGGGAATTTTAATAATGGGAGTTTTCTCGGGAGCATATGTTTGTGAAATTCTCAGAGGTGGAATTGAAAGTATAGATAAGAGTCAGCTAGAAACAGCAAAAGCGCTAGCTTTTACAAAGGCTCAAACATACAGATATATAATTTTACCACAGGTAATCAAAAGAGTGATGCCACCATTGGCGGGACAATTTGCAAGTTTGATAAAGGATTCTTCTTTATTGTCTATAATTGCTGTGAATGAGTTTACTAAAAATGTTCAAGAGGTTGATTCATTGACATTTTCACCTATAGAAAATTACTGTATTTTAGCAGTAGGATATCTTATATTGACATATCCTATATCTCATCTTTCGAAGTATTTAGAGAGGAGGTATAACTATGGAAATTAAGATAGAAAAACTATCTAAAGCTTTTGGAAATCAGATTGTACTGAATAAACTTGATTTAGATTTAAAATCAATTCACTCTTTGGTTATAATAGGCCCGTCTGGGGGAGGGAAATCAACACTTCTTAGAATATTAGCTGGATTAGAGTCCCTAGATAGTGGAAGAATAATTTTGAATGGAGAAGTTATTCCTGAGACAGAGGAGAGCCTTCATGAGTATAGAAAGGGGATTGGTGTTGTATTTCAAGCGTTTAATCTTTTTCCTCATCTAACAGCACTTGATAACATTTTGTTGCCGTTAGAAAAAGTTCATAAGATAAATTCAACTGAGGCAGAGGATCGTGCGTTAAGACTACTTAAAAGATTTGGACTTTTTGAACATAGAGATAAGTACCCCCACCAACTTTCGGGAGGGCAACAGCAAAGAGTTGCAATTGTTAGAGCGATGGCTTTAAAACCAAAAGTTTTATTGTTAGATGAACCCACATCAGCTTTAGACCCAGCTTTAACAAAGGAGATTTTAGAAGCTATAAAAGAGCTGAGAAAAGATCAAAAGGATATGGTTTTAGTAACTCACGAGATGGAGTTTGCCAGAGGAGTAGCAGATTATGTAATCTTTGTGAGTGAAGGAAGAGTTGTTGAGATGGGACTTCCAGATTCAATTTTTCATAATCCAAAAACAGAAGAACTTCAAGAATTTTTAAAAGCGTAGAATATAAAAAGCATAGTTTTACTATGCTTTTTTCATATACTAAATAACAATAGGAGAGAAAATGAGAATATATAATAAAGAGCAGATTTTACAATTCTTAAAAAATTCAGTGACAGCGGGAAGTGTTTCAATTTTAATATCATTTTTTGCTCATTTGATGGTAGAGAAAAAAATAATACTAATAACGATAACTCTAAGTTCTATAAAAATATTTTTTAGTATTTTACCACTAGTATTTTTGAGGCAAAGGAATTTTTTATTTAAAGATGGTCCTTTAAAAGCGACAGTTTTAATCTTATATTATTTAATTTTAGTACCAATAATTAACTTTTCCTTAGGTTTAAATGAAAACGATAGTTTAAAATATTTTTTCTATTTTCTATCTTTCTTAAATGTGATACTATTAATACTGTCTCATGTGATTTTACTAAAATATGTAGTTACTGATTTTTTAAGGAGAAGAAGAAGAGTAGTAGCTTCAGATGTAATTGTTGTAATTACAACATATATAACTATAGCGATAAGTTTTGGATTATTATTTACTATTCTAACTCTATTTAGTGATAAACCAGTATTTAATGGTATAGATCGTAGTTTAGGGGCTTTTCATTTTTACTTTAAACATATCTATTTTAGTTTTATTACAATCACGACAATAGGATATGGGGATGTCTATCCTCTAACAGCATTATCACAATTTCTTGTAGTGGTTGAGATAATAACAGGACTTATACTTACAAATGTGATTCTTGGACTGGTTATTGGTTCTGGAATTTTGACATCTAAAGAACAATAAGGAGAGAAATAATGAAGGTTTTGAAAAAAATAGTACTATTTTTTCTAATTAGCTTATCTATTTTTGCTTCTCATTCACCTAATAGAGTTAACTCTAAAGAAGCGAAGGTAAAAGAGATTGAAAGGCAGATTGAAGAATTAGAATTAAAGAGAAAGAATTTAGAAAATCTAAAGGCCACATTTTTGAAAAGTAATGATGAGAATAGGCCCAAAGTTGGATTGGTATTGAGTGGAGGAGGAGCGAAGGGTGCTGCCCATATAGGAGTGCTAAGAGTTCTTGAAAAGTATCAGATACCGGTTGACTATGTAGTAGGAACAAGTGCTGGAAGTATAATTGCAGCTATGTATTCAGTAGGATATACTCCAGATGAGATAGAAAAAACAGTTACTGATTTACAATTTTATGAACTATTTAGAAATGCATCTAATAGAGATTTAGAAGGGATTGTTCAAAAAACTCAATCGAATAAATATCCTCTTACAATTTCATTGAATGAAGATTTCAATTTGTCTCTTCCAATGGGAGTTTTAAATGGAGAGTATATCTATTTAGAGTTGAAAAAAATATTTGCAAGAGCAGAGGGAACAAAAAATTTCGAAGAGTTTCCAATTCCATTTAGAGCGATGACGACAAATCTACAAACAGGAGAGTCTGTAGCTATAGATAGTGGAGATTTAGCTTTAGCAACATTGAAAAGTATGGCTATACCAACATTTTTAGATCCTATAAGAGATGGGGGTAACTACTATGTTGATGGTGGAGTTGCAGATAACTTCCCAGTGATACAAGCTATAAATATGGGAGCAGATGTTGTTATAGGTGTTGATATAGCAGCGGATCCAATAGTTATAAGCGATAATTCAAATATAGTTCAAATACTTGATAAATTATCAAGTTATATGGGAACTGAAAAAACTCAAACTCAAGCACATCTTCCAGACATCTTGATAACACCAGATGTTAAAAAACATAGTACTTTAAACTTTGACAATCTATCGACTTTAGTCCAAGAGGGAGAGATAGCAGCTGAAAGCTTAGATTACGCACTTGTGAAATTAACTGATGAAGCAGAGTTTGATAAAGTGAAAAAAGAGAAAGAAAGTTTTGCTAAAAAAGAGTTTATAATAAAGGATATAAAAATATCAGGAAATAACCTTCTAACAGAAAAAGAGATTCAGAAATTAAAACCTGTTGACGGAGAGATGACAGTTCAAGATTTGAATCTATGGGTTGAGAAGATATATGCTAAAAGCTACGTGGATAGAGTCTTTTATAATGTAGAGGGTGAAACTTTAAATTTAACAGTAAAAGAAAGAATGGATACAAAATTAAAAGCGGGAGTATTTTATATTTCCAATTATGGTGCTGGATTAGAAGCAGTGGCAGAAGTGCCTGTATTTAATAAATTCAATCTATCGCAGAAGAATTATACATTAAAAACAGAGTTTTCTAAATATCCAAAAATTTCATTAACAGATATGACACAGTATGATTTCTTGAATCATAAGTTAATCGTTTCGGTAGATTTAGGTTATGGATTAAACCCTATATTCTTATATCGTGATGGAGATAACGTATCGACATATAGAAACGATACATTTACAACAAACTTGTCAGTAGGAACAACGATATTTAACAATATAATAGCTGGATATACTTTAGGATTTAAAAATATGGATACATACTATGATTCTGGAGAAAAAATCCAGAATTTCTCAGAGTTTAAAAAAGATGGAAGTTATATATCAAATACATTCAGCTTCTACTTTGATACGATGAATCAAGCAGAGTATGCGACAACTGGTTCTAATGGATTGTTACAGCTATTCTCAGAATCAAATACAAAATCAGGTGAAACTTACGAAGGATATTCGGCTATGGCAACAAAGTATTTCAGCTTAAGTAAAAATTGGTCACTAAATACTGGAGTTCGTGGTGGACAGATGTATAACTCTGAAAATACACCGTTATCTGAACTATTTAGTATAGGTGGTTTAAGAAATAATCCTATGGGAAGAAGTTATTCATTTGTAGGATTGCCTATAGGAGCAGTTTATACAGATAACTTCTTTATGGGATCAGCTGGACTGCAATACACAATAGTCCCTAATCTATATTTAAACTTTAACTATAATGTAGGAACATATAATTATAGTTCAGGATTTGAAACTAAAAATGATATCTGGGATAGAAGCGAACAAGGGTATGGAGTTGGAATTGGTTGGGACACATTCCTTGGACCAATGGATTTCTCGGTATCAAATGATGTTTTAAATGGTGGAACACTATTCCAAGTTCATATAGGATATGTGTTTTAAAAAATGAAAAAGTCAGAGTTAAATGCTCTGACTTTTCTATTTAGATAAGACTATATTTTTGAAATTTTTATCAGTTTACTTCTAAAATCTCCAAGATTTTCTAAACTTTTAGGGTTATGTGCATCTAATCCAACTTTTCTAAATTTAATTCCAGAACTCATAAGTTCATCACCGTAGAAAACTTTTCCTAAGATATCTTCGTTTTCTATAGAGTATTTAAAATCAGGATTTAATCCAGCAGCAAAAGCAGAATCAAAACCAGGATTTGGAATAGAGAGAACTCTATAAACTCCTAAGATAGCTTCAGATTGATCTTTACTCACCATAGCCCAAGATATATTTTGAAACTCATCTTCAAAAGGAGATTCTATTCTATAAAATGTCCCAAATTGTAGAAGTTCTCTATTTTCTTTAAAGAAAATAATCTGTTTTTTAACCTCTTCCATCTCTGTTGGAGTTATTTCATTCAGATCTAATTCATAACCGAAAGCACCAAAGAAAGCGACATGTGCTCTTGTATTGATAGAAGTTATTCTACCAGTTTGATGGTTAGGAACAGCCGAAACATGTGCTCCCATAGCTGAGATAGGGTAAGCTACAGAGGTACCATATTGAATTTTAAGTCTTTCAACAGCATCAGTATTATCACTTGTCCAAATTTGTGGCATATAGTAAAGCATTCCAGGATCAAATCTATTTCCACCTCCAGCACAAGATTCAAAAAGTATTTCAGGGAAAGTTGTAGTGATTTTTTCCATAAGTTTATAAACACCTAAAATATATCTATGGGCTGTTTCTCCTTGTCTTTTGCTTTCTAAAACACCAGACCAAACATCAGTCATATTTCTATTCATATCCCATTTAATGTATGAGATTCTAGAATTCTTGAGAATGTTAGATATTTTTTCAAATAGGTATTCTACAACCTCATCTCTACCTAAATCTAAGGTAAGTTGATTTCTACTTAAAGTAGGCTTTCTATTTTGGATAGAAAGAGCCCATTCAGGATGAGTTCTATATAAATCACTATCTGGATTTACCATTTCAGGTTCAAACCAAAGTCCAAATTTTAAACCAAGCTCTTCAACTTTTTTAGAAAGACCCTCTACTCCACTTTCTAATTTATCAAGATTGCTCCACCAATCACCAAGCCCAGCGGTATCTCCATTTCTAGAACCAAACCATCCATCATCTAAAACAAATAATTCAACCCCTAACTCTTTTGCTTTTTTAGCTATTTGTAAGATTTTTTCTTCATTGAAATCGAAGTATGTTGCTTCCCAGTTGTTGATAAGAATTGGTCTAGCTTTATGTTGCCATTCACCTCTAATAAGGTGGTTTTGATAGAACTTATGATAGTTTTGACTCATCTTATTTAATCCAGAATCAGAGTAACACATAACGACTTCTGGAGCGGTGAAGCTTTCCCCTTTCTCTAAAATCCAAGAGAAGTTAAAAGGATTTATTCCCATGTTTAATCTAATATGATTATAATGATCTTTTTCTACTCCAGCAACAAAGTTACCACTATAAACAAGGTTAACTCCAATATATTCACCTTTGAATTCATCGGCTCCATTTTCTTTTAAAGCTATAAAAGGGTTGTTGTTAGAGCTACTTGCGCCTCTTTTACTATCAATAGTAATTTTATTTTGATTTATGGTGTTAGTGACAATATTTCTTTCTCTAGCCCAAGCTCCAGAAAGATGTAGAAGTTCATATTTTTTCTGATCTATATCCATACTGAAACTTAAAAATCTTTCTAAAGTTAAATCATCATCGCCATTATTTGTGATACTAGAACTTCTAGTTATAATAGGAAAATCCCTATATATAGAGTAAGTTAAAACAATCTCAGAGCTTAAAAGTTCATCTCGAAGAGTGATTTTTAAAGTTTTAACTGCATTTTTTTCTGAAATATATGTATGAGGAAGCCCATTTAAAGAGGGTTTTTCATCTAGAATCTCATATTTAGAAAATTTGAAATTAGTGACTCTACTTCCATTTTTTTGTAGAACAACATAAGCTGGTTCTTTATAATCTCCTGTTCCAAAAGATGGAAACTCTTGTTTTAAGCTATCTAATGCAAATCCAGATACACCATCAATCTGTTCTGGAGTATAAGGAACTTGGTGTTCAAAAATTTGAAGCATATTTGAAAAATCATCTTTATGATGTAATCTTTTTCCAAAATAAAGATGACCAAGATCTCCATTGTCTAAAACTTTTAAAATATAACTGATAGAATCATTTTGTAAATGAAACTCAGAATTAGAATTAACATATATATTCATTGTAGTTGCTCCTATTTATTTTTTAGTTTATCAAAATCCTCTTTCATTTTTTTAGAGGCTTCTTCGACAGTAAGTTGACCAGAGATTATACCAGCTCCAATAGAGCAAAGAGTTTCCCAAGCTCCACTAGGTAGATACTCTCTATCAAAGAATCCAACATATTGATATTTATCTCCTAAATCATAGCTACTTTCAAACTCTCCAAGGTCACTTTTAGCATTTGTAAGACCAGTTGGCAAAACGTTAGCTGTTGCCATTTTAGAGATATTTTCAGGCTTAGCAAGATAGTCTAAAAAATCTAGAGCTTCTTTTTTATTTGGAGAATCTTTCCAAACACCAAGAGCCATTCTTTCACCTGTTATAAAGTATGATTTTTGATCTCTCTCTTTTGTTGGTAATGCAATAAAATCCATTCTTGCATCTGGATTATAAGTTAAACCTTCTCTAATCATTGATGTCCCAAAGAAAAGAAAAGCCGCTTTTCCAGTTCCAAGGGCTCTAGCTGCATCATTTCCAGTCAGTGCATCTTTATTAATATATCCATTATCTTTTAAAGTTTTTATAAATTCACCTGTGATATTCCAAGCTTTTTCATCAAATACTCCATTTTTTAGATTTTCTCCTTGAGGATTTTCGTTTGTTAAAATAATCAATCCAGGTGCAATCCAATCATATATATTTCCGATAGAAGCGGAATCTTTACCACCTAAATAGATGGGAGTGACACCAGTATTTTTTATTTTTTCTAAAGCGAGAAGAAAATCATCAGTTGTTTTAATAGCTTTAGGGTCAACTCCAGCTTTTTCTAGAACATCAAGATTATATGGTAACCCAACAATATCTATATCTAAAGGTAGAACATAAAACTTTTCGTTCATATCAGTGATAACAGGTTTTATAGCAGGACTTACATATTGTGCCCACTCTCTATCATTAAGAGGTTCTAAATATTCTTTGTATCTGTTAATAGACCAACCATGAGTTCCAAAAATATCAGGCAAAGAATTTGTAGCCATTTTAGTTTTCATAGTTTCTTCATAGTCAGAGCTTCCAGGAATAAAATCGATTTTAATCTCTGGATTAGCTTTCGTATACTCATCAATAATCTCTTGAAGAGCTACAGAAGAGGGCTCTTGAGCATGAGAATTACTTGTGATAACTAAAGTTTTTTGAGGTGTATCATCAGATTTATTACAACTTAAAAACAAACCTGAAAGAGCTAAAGATAAAATAATTTTTTTCATAGATAATGTCTCCTTTTTTATTTGATTGAACCACTTGTCATTCCAGCAATAAAGTATCTTTGTAAGAAAATATATAAAGTAACTATTGGTAAAACTGCTATTATCGCTCCAGCTGCAGCCGCTCCTAAGTTAGAAGATGAGTGACTGAAAAATGAAGAGATAGCTAAAGTTACTACCTTCATTTTAGGTGATTGAAGCAGATAAACTGAGAATTGATAGTCATTCCAAATTCCAACTCCAGTTAAAATAACTACTGTTGCAGTTATAGGTTTTAAAAGGGGAAAGATTATTGTATAAAAAGTTTTAAATTGACTACATCCATCAATCATTGCAGCTTCCTCTAGCTCTCTAGGTATTGTGTGTATAAAATTACTGTATAGGAAAATACTTAGAGGCAGATTGAATGTTGTTAGTGTTAAAATAATTCCCCAGTAAGTGTTTACACCATGAATTTTTGTCATGATTGTCAATAGTGGCACTAAAATACTTAGAGGTGGTACCATCATAACTGCTAAGATTAGATTTAAAACAATTTTATTAGTCATAGTTTTATGACGAGCTAATGGATAAGCAGCCATAGCTCCAAGCAAAGTTATCAAGGCGATTGAAAGCGCTGTTATAAAGAAACTGTTTCTCATAGCTAATAAAAGCTCTGCTTTTTCAAAAGCGAAAGAGAAGTTTTCAAAGAAAAACTCTTTTGGTAAAAACCATCTCGAGCTTAAATCACTCTTCTTTTTTAATGAAACAGTTAAAGATATATAGATGGGGATTAGATGTATGAATCCCAATATGAAAACTAAAAGACTAAAACCTATTTTTTTAAGATTTTTTTTCACTACAGCTCACCCTCTTTTACAGTAAATCTCTTTTGAATAATAATAGTTACAGAAACTATGAAAATAAACAGAACAAGTCCCATTGATGAGGCATATCCAGCCATTTGTGATCTAAAATATGAAACATTTATAAGTGTTGATAAAGAGTTCGAAGCATATCCTGGCCCTCCATTTGTTAAAGCCTTTATTGTGTCAAATAGTTTCAATCCGCCGATAAGGTTTAGAGTAAAACTAGTTATGATAGCTGGCTTTAAAAGAGGCAGAGTAATATATCTAAATTGTTGAATGCTACTTGCTCCATCAATATTTGCAGCTTCATAGTAAGATTTTGAAATAGATTGAAGCCCAGCTAAGTATATAATCATTGAAACACCACAATATTGAAGAGTGTTCACAGCAACAATAATCCAAACACCATAAGATGGATTTCCAAGCCAATCTTTAGGATCTAGATTAAAGAAAAGAAGAATATCATTTAATGCTCCATCGCTATATTGGAATATAAAGTACCACATGTAACCCATTATAAGACCAGAAATTAAAACCGGTAGGTATATTATAGCTCTAAGTAGATTTCTTCCTTTAAAATCTCTATTCAATAGAAGAGCATAACTAAGACCTAAAAATTGTTGAAAAAGTGTACTTCCTAATCCGTAGATAAGAGTATTTTTAAAGGCTATATAGAAATTAGCATCTAAAAATAGTCTTTTATAGTTATTGAAACCAATATAGTTAAAATTTTGAGAAAATCCATTCCAATCAGTAAAGGAAATTCTTATTCCA
This sequence comes from Cetobacterium sp. ZWU0022, assembly GCF_000800875.1. Taxonomy (NCBI): domain Bacteria; kingdom Fusobacteriati; phylum Fusobacteriota; class Fusobacteriia; order Fusobacteriales; family Fusobacteriaceae; genus Cetobacterium; species Cetobacterium sp. ZWU0022. The sequence goes on along the minus strand of NZ_JRJZ01000084.1, from coordinate 37,459 downwards.
TGTAGAAATGGGTAGAAAACAATTCCTATAAAAAGAGCCATAGCCGGCCAATACATGTAGTTAATTGTTTTTAAATTTTTTAAGCTCATAATATTCTCCTTTGAATTTTCTTTATTTTCTTACTTCGTGAAAGCGTTTTCATAAAAATATAAAAAAATATAATTGTTCACTTAAAGTTTATAAAGTCATTTATATCACATAAAGTTTAAAAATTCAACAATCATTTTATTTTTTTAAATAAAAATTATAATTAGGTATTGATTTTACAAGAGGTTATAGACAAAAATAAATTTGAAAAATAAAAATTGTTGAAAAAATAAAATTTTAGTAATATAATAAAAACAAATTTTGAAATAGGTATACGATTTCATGAAAAAGGGAGTTGTTTCATGGTAAAGATGAAAGATGTTGCTTTTAGAGCACAAGTGTCACAGGCGACAGTCTCTAGAGTAATAAATGGAACTAGTTATGTAGAGCCTCAAACAAGACAGAAAGTTTTAGAGGTTATAGCAGAGTTAGGGTATAAAGGAAATAGTGCTGCAAAATCTCTTTCAAGTAGAAAGAGCTCAATAATAATGGTAATTTTACCAGATATAGTAAATCCATATTTTTCAGAGATGCTGAGTGTCATAGAGGATGAAGCTTATCAAAGTGGATTTGAGGTTATGTTTATGAATAGTCAAGGTAATACACATAAAGAAAAAAAATTAGTAGAAAATTCGTTAAAATATAACCCAGCAGGAGTTTTAATCTCACCTTTAGACGGAGATATTGCTTATTTGAAAAAATTCTCTGAAGCAGGAATTCCTGTAGTTACAATTTCAACCCTAACAGAAAGTTTTTCTGGAGTTGCTATAGATCATAGAGTTGGAGGAGAGCTATTAGCTAAACATTTTGGGAGTTTAGGTCATATAGATATAGGTTATATAGGAAATAAAGATGAGAAATTTGAAGGATTTAAAGATGGATTACAAAGTTTAAACATCCCTTTGAAAAATAAAAACTGTATAGAGTTTTATAATTACTCGTCTGGGAATTTAAAAGAGTTAGTTTTTGAAACTATGGAGAAACATTTAAAAGAAAATGGAGAATTTAAATTTAGTGCAATATTCACAGGAAATGATATAGTGGCTATGGAGGTTATTAACTTCTTTAGAGAGAAAGGTATAAAAGTACCTGAGGATATTGCAGTAGCTGGATTTGATAATATAAGTTTTACAAACTATTTATCAATAACAACGGTAGCACAGCCAGTTAGAGAGATTGGATTTTTAGCTTTTGAAAAATTGATAAATGAGATGAAATCAGGAGTTAGAGATTGTAAACATACAAAGATATTACCAAGATTGATTCCTAGAGATACAACTGTAAAAAAGATAGTTTAGTAAAAATTAAAGATAAGAGAATTCTTATCTTTATATTTTAAAATCAAATGTAAACGTTTTCATATTTTCTTAATAAATTTCATAAATATTAAAATAAAAAATAATAAGGAGAAAATTGATGAGTAAAAGACCGTTATTCCATTTTACAGCAGAGAAAAATTGGATAAATGATCCAAACGGATTATCATATTTCAATGGAGAATATCATATGTTTTATCAACATAATCCAGAAAATTGCTATTGGGGAAACATGACTTGGGGGCATGCTAAGAGTAATAATCTTTTTGATTGGGAATATTTACCTCATGCACTTCATCCTGATTCTGAAGAATTTGGAGATATAGATGGATGTTTCTCGGGAAGTGGATTGGTAGAGAATGGAGAGCTTTATCTTTTTTATACAGGGGTAAAGATGCTTACAAAGCAAGCTAATCAATTTGGGAATACAATAACTATAGGACCAGATGATTTGGTTCCTACTCAAATTTTAGCTAAAACTAAAGATGGTGAAAAATTTGAAAAGCTAGAGAAGATAGAGCTTTCTATTCCAGAGGAGTGTTCAAAGGCTCATGTGAGAGATCCAAAAGTTTGGAAAAAAGGTGGGTTTTGGTATTTAGCAATAGGAGCTAAGGACAATGAGGGTGGAAAAATTTTGATATACTCTTCTAAAGATATGAGAAGGTGGGAGCTTTTTAGTAAAATTTCAGAGAAAAATATGGGGTATATGTGGGAGTGTCCTGATTTATTTGAGGTTGGTGGAAAGGATTTACTTATGTTTAGTCCAGAAGGGGTCTCTGAGGATGGACAAAAAAGTATATCTGGATATTACTTAGGAGATTTCAACTATGAAAATGGCGGGTTCGAACACGAAGAGTTTCAAAGAGTTGATTATGGTTTTGAATACTATGCACCACAGAGTTTTGAGGATGAAAAAGGAAGAAGGATTATTATAGGATGGTTAGTAGGTCATGCTCCTTTAGATGGAGAGGGGTGGAATGGAATGATGACACTTCCACGAGAGGTAAAATTAAGAGATGGAAAAGTTTCGACTTTGCCTGTAGAGGAGTTAAAAGACTTTAGAAAAGAAAAAATAGCAGAGTTTTCAGAAATTTCTAAAGCTAAAAACTGCTATGAAATTGAGTTGAGGTTAAAAAAATTAGATGACTTCAGTATGACTCTATTTAAAGATGGAAGAAATGGATTGAAGTTAAGTTACTTTAAGGAGAGAGAATCTTTCGTTTTAGATAGAGAGGGTGTTATAAATGGATTTGAACCTCTTACAACTTTTGGAACTTTAAGAGAGTGCAGAATTTCTGAAAATAAAGAGATGAATTTAAGAGTAATAGTTGATAGGTGTGTTGCAGAGATATATATAAACGATGGCGAAAAGGTAATGAGTGCCGTTGTAAATCCTAGAGATAACCAAATTGAGATAGAGGTTTTAGGAGAGATTTTATCGAAAGAGATTTATATTTTAGAAAAATAAATAAAAATTGACAGAGATATTTTTTTATGATATATTCTGTATACAAAATTAAAAAATAAATAAAAATGAACTGTCACCGGACAGCGAACTTGTAAAAGTTCATTTTTATCTCTTTAGGTCTTAGTAGAGGTAATGATGAGCTTTTTTTTTAATTTATTTAAAATTAGAAGGAAAAATATGAATGCAAAAGATTTTTGTAGCTGTACAGATCACAAATGTCCATTACACCCAGTAAATCATGATAAAGGGTGTGATCTTTGTATTATCAAGTGTTTAAAAAAAGACGAAATTCCATCTTGCTTCTTTAAAAAAATATCTTTAGAGAGACCTGAGAATGAGGATTATACATTCGTAGGTTTTAGCAAATTTGTAGAAAAGCATTGTAAAGAAGAGGAGTAAATGGAAAGGGGCTGTCACTGCCTCTTTCCTAAAAAATTAAAATAAGTAAATTTTAACAATAGATTCATCTCCATTTTTCCAATTTATAAAAACAGAGAAATCAGAGTTTTTAAAATGTAAAATTTTGTCATCTTTTAAAAGAAAAAGACTTTGAAGGAACTTTTCGCAAAAAACAGAGGTATCTAACATAATTCCGGGTTTTATTTTTTCAAGTTCATGAGTGAAGCATTTTTTTAGCTCTTTTGGAGAGCTAAAAACTTTTTTTATATATACAACTGGTTCAATATCTTTTAAATCTAACTTTTTAAAACTCGCTTTTAAAACCTCATCAAAAGTAAGTGCACTTTTTTTATAGAGTTGCTTAATTTTAAAACAAGTTTTATATGTGATATCATACCCATGGTTTTGAATACCATTTTTTAAAATTGAATAAACCTCAGCAACATCTTGCAAATCACTTTTAATCATAAATAGTATACTTCTCAATTTCAAATCTTCATCAGCTTCCCACATCTCGTCTTCAAAATAAAAAGCAATAGCAATGACTTTATTATTTAAATTGCATCCAATTTTAACTTTATCATATCTGATTTTATAAGAGGCTTCTAAATCTTTAAGCAAAGGTTTTAATACATTTTTTTCAAAGTCAAAAAAACGTTCATATTTATTCTCTGAATTTAGAATATCTTTAAAATCTTCTAGCTTCACTTCAAATCGTTTTTTTAAAATAAAATTTTTAATGAAATAGCTATAAAATTTATATGTTGGCTTATTTGAAAAACTGTATAAAATTTTTATATATTTTGAATATTTAACCTCTTTAGGCAGATGAATAAAAGTTATCTTATTAGATATAAGATATGAGTTTATAAGATTAAAAGCTCCTAAAATATCATCAGATGAATCATTGAAATTATATAGAATAGATTTTTTAGATAAACGTTCTAAAAATAGGTTGGTTTCTTGTAAGTCCAACTTTAGAAAGTTTAAAATTTCTTCAGTAGGAATTTGAACCTTTAAATCATCTAATTTTAAAAATTTTTTTAGTAGATAGTTTAGAAAAGTTCGTTCAGTTTTATTTAGATTCGAATTTAAATCAAAGCTAAAGTTAGCATTATTTATTCTTTTATTAAAATTTTCCAATTGATAATACATAAATTCCTCCGTTTTTTAAAAAAAATTAAATTTTTTAAATATTTTTTTCTAGAAAAAAAGTTAAACAAACGAAAAAGAGATATTTATTTTGATTTCTTGAAAATATTATAAGGTAAAACAGACGAAAAATAAAGCTAATTTTTACAAATTTGACAAAAAATGTAATTAAGTGGTATTTTAATAACAAGAACAGAACAAAATATGCGAATAGAAATATAAAAAAATTGGAGGTAAAGAGTTATGATTAAAATTTTACTAGCATGTAACGCAGGAATGTCAACAAGTTTATTGGTTAACAAAATGAAAAAGATAGCAGCTGATCATAAGTTAGAAGCTGAAATAAAAGCAGTTCCAGAGATGCAAGCACCAGATCATTTCAATGATATAAATATACTTTTACTAGGTCCACAAATTAAATTCTTAGAGGAAAAGATGATAGGATTAGCAAATGGAAGATTTCCAGTTCTTACAATAAATACTCAAAAATATGGAATGATGGACGGTCTTGGAGTATTAAAAGATGCCATATTAGCTATAAAAGAGTTTAAAAAATAGAAAGGGAGTGTACAGATGAAGATATTTGAAAAATTTAATAACTTTTTAAATAAATACTTTGTTCCAGTTGCTAATAAAGTTGCAGCTCAAAGACATGTAGTAGCTATAAAAGATGGAGTTGTAGCAACAATGCCATTGACTATAGTAGGATCATTATTTTTAATTTTAAACTTCTTACCAATTCCAGGGTATAGTCAGCTTATAGAAGCGAGTGGAATGGGAAGATATTTCTCATACATATCTACAGCTTGTTTTGGAATAATTGGATTGGTTGCAGCTCTTTCAGTTGCGTATAGAATGACAATTGGATTTGGAATGCCAGAGATGGCACTATCAAATGGAATAATAGCAGTTGCAAGTTTTATTGTGACGATGATTCCAACAGCTGTCGATGGAAAGATTGATATGGGATATTTAGGAGCTAAAAGTCTTTTTGCAGGGGTTATTATAGCTTTAATAAGTGTTGAGATGGTAACAAAAATTATAAAAAGAGGTTTTGTAATAACTCTGCCTGAAAGTGTACCACCAGCAATTTCAAAAACATTTATGTCACTTATTCCAGGAGTTATTGTAATAAGTTTTTGGGGAATAATAACAGCAGTTGTAGTAAATACAAACTTTGGAAACTTCCATGATATGATAACTATTTTAGTTGGAACACCTTTAAGATTTGCGAGTACATCTTTACCTGGACAGATTGTTGTTGTACTAATAACAACTATACTATGGTGTGCTGGAATTCATGGTGCAACAATAGTCGGGGGAATAATGGATCCGATTTGGTTAGAAAATACTATGCATAACGCTTCTTTAGCAGCAGCAGGAATTGATAATATATACTCAAACGGATATATTATATCAAGTGGAGTTTTTGCAGATATGACTATGAAACTTGGAGGAAGTGGGGCTACGATTGGATTTGTACTTCTAATGCTGTTTAGAGCTCGTTCGAAGCAGTTAAAAGAGGTTGGAAAGTTATCAATAACACCATCGTTATTTAATATAAATGAACCTGTAATATTTGGAACACCTATAGTGATGAATCCACTACTTATGATTCCATTTATTTTAAATCCCTTACTTATAACTTTAGTAAGTTGGTTCTTAATGAAGTGGGACATAGTTAAGATTCCATTTACAGTTATTCCGTGGACAACACCACCAGTAATTGCAGGATTTTTAGCAGCAGGATTCTCTGTTTCAACAGCTTTGTTAGGAGTATTTAGTATTTTGTTATCAGTAGTAGTATTTTATCCGTTCTTTAAAATCTATGATGCTCAATTAGCTGCATCTGAAAATGAGGTTGAAAAAGAGGAAAGCTTAGAATCATTATTAAGTGAGTTATAATTAAAAAGTTAAATATAAAATATAGAATTTAAAACATAGGAGGAACAAAATTATGAAAAAGCCAGTAAAAATAGTTACAATTGGTGGGGGATCATCATACACTCCAGAGATAGTTGAAGGTTTTATAAAAAGATACAATGAACTACCAATAAAAGAGCTTTGGCTAGTTGATATAGAGGATGGAAAAGATAAGTTAGAAATTGTTGGAAATTTAGCAAAAAGAATGGTTCAACAAGCTGGATTAGCTGATAAGATGTCAGTACATTTGACTCTTGATAGAAGAGAAGCTTTAAAAGATGCAGATTTTGTTACAACACAATTCAGAGTAGGATTATTACAAGCTAGAATAAGAGATGAAAGAATTCCTTTAAGATATGGAATGATAGGACAAGAAACAAATGGAGCTGGAGGGTTTGCTAAAGCTTTAAGAACAATTCCTGTAATTTTAGATATTTGTCAAGATATGACAGAGCTTTGTCCAGATGCGTGGTTAGTAAACTTTACAAATCCAAGTGGAATGGTAACAGAATCAGTTTTAAAATACTATCCTAATATAAAGGTAGCAGGACTTTGTAATGTACCTATTGGAGTTAGAAAATCTGTAACTGATGCATTAGGAGTTCCAGATGAAGAGATAGAGTTAGTATGTGGAGGATTAAATCACTTCTTCTGGGGAAGACAAGTTTTACATAATGGAGTAGATAGAACAGAGGAAGCGTTAGGAAAGATACTTACAGATATTGAAAACCTACCAGCGAACTTAAGACATGGAAAACCTTGGATTAGAGAGCAAATTATGGATTTAGGAATGATTCCTTGTGCATATCATAAATATTACTACTTAACAGATGAGATGCTAGCAGATCAATTAGAAGAGATAAGAAGTGGAAAAGGAACAAGAGGAGAGCAAGTTAAAAAAGTAGAGAATGAGTTATTTGAATTATATAAAGACCCTGAACTAAATGTTAAACCAAAACAGTTAGAGCAAAGAGGAGGACAATACTACTCTGATGCAGCTTGTGAATTGATAAATTCAATATACAATGATAAAGGAACAGTAATAGTTGTTTCAACTAAAAATGAGAATGGTCTAATTGATTGTTTGCCAGAAGGATGTGCAGTAGAGGTATCTGCAAAAGTGTACAAGGATGGAGTTAAGCCGTTCCCACAAAAACCTATGCCATTAGAAGCTAGAGGGATTTTACAACTTATGAAAAACTTTGAGCAATTGACAATAGAGGCTGCTGTTACAGGAAACTATGGGAAAGCACTTCAAGCTTTAACAATAAATCCGTTAGTTACGAGCGGAGCAGTTGCAAAGACTATTTTAGATGAGATAATTAGAGAGAACTGGGATTATTTACCGAAATTCCATAATGCAATAGATAGATATAAATATTAATTTAAAGAGTGGATAACCACTCTTTTTTTGTTTAAAAAAAACTAAAATAGAACAATTTTTTGAGATGTGATTTATTTTTTTATTGAAAAAATAATTGACAAACACACTGTATAATTGTATACTAAATTTAAAATCGTATACAATTATAGCGATTGTTTAATTTAATGAAGAGTATTAAGGAGTAAAAAATGTCGACAAAAAATAATACAGAAAATATATATGAAGAGTTAAAAGAAAAAATAATGAATTTAGAATATAAACCAGGTCAAGTTATAACTGAACAGGAAATAAGTACAAAATATGGAGTTTCAAGAACTCCAAGTAGAGATATTTTAAGTAAACTGAATTCAGCAGGTTTAATTGAAAGTGTCCCATTCAAATCAAGTTACGTAAGCTTATTAGATATGGATATAATAAAGCAAAGTATCTACATGAGAATAGTCATAGAGTTACAAGTTATAAAAGATGTAATAGAGATTTTAGATGATAGATTTATAGCTCAAATGGAGTATAATTTAAAGCTTCAAGAGTTATTGCTAAAAAGAGAGTTTGAACCAAAAGAGTTTTATGAGTTAGATTGTGAATTCCATAAAGCTTGGTTTGCAGCAACAAATAAACTATTTGTTTGGGAGCAGATAGAAAAAGCACAGATTCACTATAAGAGATTCAAAATGCTAGATATTATTGGGGTTAGAAATTTTGATGCTATTTATGAGGATCATAAAATGCTAGTAGAAATAATAAAGGAAAAAAATGTTAAGAAAGTTGAAAAGGTTATAAAGGCTCACCTTAACAGTGGAATAAATAGATTGCAAGAGTTAATAAATGGGGAGTTTTCACATTATTTTACTGTGGGGTAAGCAGAAAAAATAGAAGTAAAAAAAGTAATATTGGAGGAGAAAATGAAAAAGGTAATGAAATTAGGTCTTGGGGTAATTTTTTTTAGTTTTTTAATGGGGTGTTCAGGAGACAAGGGGGAAGTTAAATCAACAACATTAAAGGTTGCATTTAATCAATCAGAAGCACATCCACAGTATAAGGCATTAAAAGAATTTGGGGAAAAACTAGATAAAGAGACAAATGGTCAATATAAGCTTGAAATATCACCAAATTCTCTTTTAGGTGATCAAAGAGCTTCAGCAGAATTAGTACAAAATGGTGTCATTCAAATGGCAGTTGTAGGAAACCCAGTTGTTGAAAGTTTTAATAAAGATTTTGCAGTGATTGGATTACCTTATATTTATGATAGTATAGATCATCAGAAAAGTGTATTTTTATCAGGAAAATTAGATGATTTATTTAAATCGGTTGGAAAAAATGGATTTCAAGTTGTAGGTGCATATACAGCTGGAGCTAGATCGGTTTATACAAATAAGCCCATAGAAAAACCGGAAGATTTAAGAGGTTATAAAATTAGAGTTATGCAATCAGATACAATGAAGAAAATGGTTGATTTAATGGGTGGTGTTGGAACTCCTATGGCCCAAGGTGAAGTTTATACAGCAATTCAACAAGGTGTTTTAGAGGGTGGAGAAAATAATGAGGTAACTTATGCAGATTTAAAGCATTATGAAGTTTCAAAATATTTCTCATATACAAACCATTTAATGGTACCAGATTTAATAATTATTAATGATAAAATTTATACAGGTATGACAAAAGAAAATAAAGAGATTTTTGATAAGTTAATAAGAGAATCTGTAGAGTCAGAGTTTGAAGCTTGGAATGAAAATGTATTAGCATCTAAAAAATTAGCAGAAGAAAATGGTGCCAAGTTTATTGATATTTCAATTGAACAATTCCAAGAAAATGTAAAGCCATTACAAGAAGATGTAGTAAACACTTCAGATGTGACAAAGAAAATATATCAAGATATTAGAGATTTAACTAAATAAAAGATTTTAGTATAGGAGAAATATAATAAATGGAAAAATTTAGAGATAAATTAGATAAAATAATTGAAATCTTTTGTATTGTAGTTATGATAATAATGACAATTTTAGTTAGTTGGCAAGTATTTACAAGGTATGTTTTCAACAAACCTAGTGCAGTGACGGAACAATTATGTCAGTATCTATTTATATGGTTAGTTTTGTTTGGAGCTGCATTTATCTTTGGAAAAAGAGAACATATGCAAATAGCTTTTGTAAAAGATAAATTTCCTAAAACAATTCGAAAAGTATGTGATATTTTACAAGAAGTTGTAATATTTATTTTTACATTAGGAGTACTTGTTTATGGAGGATATATATCTTCGGTGAGACAAATGGTTCAAATTGATGCTTCATTACAAATTCCTATTGGAATAGTATATGCAGCGATACCATTGAGTGGAGTCTTTATATTATTTTACTCAATTCTTAATATAAAAAAAATAGTTACTACAAAATAAATAACTTTTTATTGAAAGGAAGCGGGAGAAAAAATGAACTTAGCATTACAAACAGGTTTAATAATGTTTATGTCACTACCTATTTTTTTACTAATAGGTGTTCCAATAAGTATAAGTATAGGTTTTGCTTCAACAATTTCGATGTTAATGGTTTTACCATTTGAAGGAGCTATGTTAACATCAGCTCAGAGACTTTTCATCGGAACTAATTCGTTTTCATTAGTTGCTATACCGTTCTTTATATTAGCCGGAAATATAATGAATAATGGTGGAATAGCGATGCGTTTGATTAATTGTGCAAAGTTGATCGGAGGGAAATTACCAGGATCATTAGCTCAATCAAATGTAGTTGCAAATATGTTATTTGGAGCAATTAGTGGTTCTGGGGTTGCAGCAGCAGCAGCAGTTGGAGGAACAATAGGACCAATTCAAAAAAAAGAAGGATATAGTCCAGAGTTTAGTACTGCTGTAAATATAGCTTCAGCACCAACAGGAATGCTAATACCACCAAGTAATACATTAATCGTTTATTCAACGGTTGCAGGAAGTGTTTCAATATCGGCACTATTTATAGCGGGGTACTTACCTGGAGTTCTTTGGGGACTTGGAGTTATGGCAATAGCAGGTATAATGGCTAAGAAAAAGGGCTATATTTCATCAACTAAAACAACTTTAAATGAAAAAGTGAAAATAGTTTTAGATGCGGTTCCAAGTTTACTATTAATTCTAATAGTAATTGGAGGAATTTTAAAAGGAATATTTACAGCTACAGAAGGTTCTGCAATTGCAGTTGTGTATTCTTTAGGACTATCGTTGATATATAGAGAATTGAAAATTAATGATCTACCAAAAATTTTATTCTCTTCAGCTCAAATGACTTCAATAGTTATATTTATGATCGGAGTATCATCGATAATGTCTTGGGTAATGGCGTTTACAAATATTCCTCAAATTATAGCTAAATCTATTTTAGGAATGACAGATAGCTATGCAGTTATTTTGATAATAATGAATGTACTGATGTTGATAATAGGTACTTTTATGGATCCTACACCAGCGGTTTTAATATTTACACCAATATTTTTACCAATAGCTCAGAGCTTTGGAATGAGTCCGATTCATTTTGGAATAATGATAGTTTTCAATTTATGTATAGGAACAATAACACCCCCAGTTGGACCAATTCTATTCACAGGATGTAAAGTTGGAGAGGTTAGTATAGAACAAGTATTTAAGAGTTTGTTACCATTTTATGTAGTTACAATGATAATATTATTTTTAGTAATTTTTATACCACAGCTATCATTGTGGTTACCAAACCTATTAGGGTTAATAAAATAAAAGATAAGAGGAGTCTAGAAAATGAAGTTAGATGTAAGATATGCAAATCATCCTGAGGATTCAAAGCACTATACTACAGAGGAGTTAAGAAAGCACTATTTAATGGAAACAGTTTTCGTTGCTGATGAAGTTAATCTTGTGTACTCTCATGTTGATAGAGTGATAGCAGGTGGAATTATGCCGATAGAAACTGAAGTGAAACTAGAAGGATGTAAAGAGTTAGGTTCTGAATTCTTCTTAGAGAGAAGAGAGCTAGGAATAATCAACGTTGGAGGAGCTGGAAAAGTAGTTATCGACGGTGTTGAATATAATATGGAAGCAAAAGATGGATTATATGTAGGTATGGGAAGCAAGGAGTTAGCATTTACTTCTAATTGTAAAGATAACCCTGCAAAGTTCTATATCAACTCATCACCAGCACACGTGACATATCCAATCGTAAAGATAGATAGAACAACAGCTAATAAAGTTCAATTAGGAGATTTAGAAAACTCAAATAAGAGAACTATATTCCAATATGTTCATCCAGCTGTGTGTAAGTCATGTCAACTTGTAATGGGAATGACTGAACTTGATCCAAACAACATGTGGAACACAATGCCTTGTCACACTCACGAAAGAAGAATGGAGGTTTACTTCTACTTCGATATGGATGAGAACTCAAGAGTATTCCACTTAATGGGGCAACCAAATGAAACTCGTCATATTGTAATGGCTAATGAGCAAGCTGTAATATCTCCATCTTGGTCAATCCATTCAGGTGTAGGAACAAAGAACTACACATTCATCTGGGGAATGGCTGGAGAAAACCAAACGTTCACAGATATGGACCATGTTCCAATGAACGAAATCAAGTAAGATAATAATTAAATAAAAAAATAAAAAGATTATACGACATCGTTAGGTTAATTTAGGAGGGAAAAATGTTAAATATGTTTAATTTAGAAGGAAAAGTTGCAATGGTAACTGGTGGAAACGTAGGAATCGGAAACGCACTTGCAATGGGGTTAGCAGCAGCAGGAGCAGATCTATTCATCTTTACATATAATGATGATAATATGGAAAATATGATAAAAGAGGTTGAAGCACTTGGAAGAAAGGTAGCTTACGCAACTGGAGATTTATCGAAAGAGGATGTAGCGATGGAAGCTGTATCTAAATGTATCGAAGCTTTTGGAAGAGTTGATATTTTAGTAAATAACGCAGGAACAATCAAAAGATCACCACTATTAGAGGGACCTAACTCAGACTGGCAACAAGTTATCGATTTAAACTTATCATCAATCTACTACTTAAGTAAAATGGCAGCTATTGAGATGAAAAAGCAAGGTGGAGGAAAGATAATAAATATAGCTTCAATGTTATCATTCCAAGGTGGAAAGTTTGTTCCATCTTACACTGCAAGTAAGCATGGAGTTGCAGGATTAACTAAGGCATTTGCAAACGAGTTAGCAGTAGATAATATCCAAGTAAATGCAATTGCACCTGGATATATTGAAACAGCAAATACAGCACCAATCAGAGCTGATCAAAAGAGAAATGATGAGATTTTAGGAAGAATACCAGCTGGAAGATGGGGACAAACTTCTGACTTAGTTGGAGGAGCGGTGTTCTTATCATCAAAAGCAGCAGATTACATAAACGGACACATCTTAGCGATAGATGGTGGATGGTTAGTAAGATAGTATAATTAAAAAGGACCTTTCGGTCCTTTTTTGATTTACTTTTGTTTTCCGTTAGTCAATTAAACTGTAGAAAAATCCTTCTTTAGCTTTTAAATTGTGATTCTTCAACTCTTCAATAGCTGCATCTAAATTGTCATTTAAAATAAAATCAATGATATTCATATGCTCTTTTATTGCCTCAAATCTTCTAATAGGAGGTTGAGGACTTAAATTTCTAATTCTCATATTATGTTCGTAAACATTTTCCATCATCTTGATAATATAGTCATTAGCACAATTTTTAAGAATAAAAATATGTAGCTCATTATCTAAGTTATCAAGACTTTGTTTCTCTTCAGACGTTAAAATCTCTTTACTTGAAAATTCTAAAAATTTATTTTTTAAACCTAAAAGATAATTCTTATCAATTTTGAAAAAAGCCATTTTGAGTATGATAGGTTCTAAGTTGCTTCTAACTTGAAAAATGTCGTTGATCTCTTTTATTGAAATATTTTTAACAAACATCCCTTTTCTAGGAACGATACTAATCCATCCCTCTTGTTCGAGTTTGTTGATAGCTTCTCTAACAGGAGTACGACTAACTTGTAGTGATTTAGATAAAAAATCTTCATCAATTCGTTCATTCGTTTTTAGTTTACCAGAAATAATTAATTCTTTAATCTCTTCGTAAGCCTTCTCTTTTAAACTTTTCATAAATATAACTCCCTATTTTTTTATACATATATTATATAATATTTTTTATAAAAAACCAATACTAAACAAAAAATGTTCTTTTTGAGAACAAAAAAAATAAATAGAGATTATTTTTTATTAAAAAAACTTGCTTTTTCCTACAAAATATAATATACTCGTAATATAATAGTGATATATCACAAGAAAAGGAGAGAGTTATGTTAACAAGAAAAGAGCTAAATTTACCTAAATATTCGGAAAAGGTAATTCAATTTGGAGAGGGAAATTTTTTAAGATGTTTCTTTGACTGGCAATTAGATATAATCAATAAAAATACAGATTTAAATGCAGGTGTTGCAGTAGTAAGGCCAATCGATTTTGATGCAGTTCCTTTATTAGATACTCAAGATGGACTTTATACAGCAATAATCAGAGGAATAAACGAAAGTGGACAAGTTGTAAAAGACTACACAGTTATCTCATCAATCAACAGAGAGATTCCTATCTACAAAAACTTTAAAGAGTATTTAGAGTTAGCTCATAACGAGGATATGAGATTTATCGTTTCAAATACTACAGAAGCTGGAATCACTTTCAGTTCAGAAGATAAATATGACGATGAACCACAAGCTACATTCCCAGCAAAATTAACAAGACTACTTCATGAAAGATTTACTGTTTTCAATGGAGATATGACAAAAGGATTTATCTTACTACCGTGTGAGTTAATTGACTATAACGGTGAAGAGTTAAAAAGAGTTGTTTTAAAATATGCTGAACTTTGGAACTTAGGAGAAAAGTTCACAAACTGGTTAATCAATGGAAATATCTGGTGTTCTACACTAGTTGATAGAATAGTAACTGGATATCCAAGAGGAGAGAAAGAGGAGTTAGAAAAAGAGTTAGGATACTCTGATAACTTTATAACAACAGGAGAATACTTCTATCTATTTGTAATTCAAGGACCAAAAGATATATTAACTAAAGAGTTAAAATTAGAGGGGTTAAATTTAAATATTCTAATAGTTGATGACTTAAAGCCATATAAAATGAGAAAAGTTGGAATTTTAAATGGTGCTCATACTGCGATGGTTCCAGTGGCTTATTTATATGGAATAGATACAGTTAGAGAAGCTATGGAAAATGATGATTTAAGAGAGTTTATCGAATCAGCTATCGATGAGGAGATTATTCCAGCTTTAGATATGGATAAAAAAGAGTTAGAGGAGTTTAAAGATGCTGTTATAAACAGATTCAAAAATCCATACGTAAAACATATGTTAATGGATATCTCATTAAACTCAATGGCAAAATATAAATCTAGAATTTTACCACAAGTTTTAGAGTTAAATAGCAGAACAGGAAAATTATCTAAAAAGCTTTTATTCTCATTAGCTGCACTGATCAGATTCTACAAAGGTGTTAGAGAGAATGGAGATGCTATCCAATTAAGAGATGATAGACATCACTTAGATATGTATAAAGAGTTATGGAAAACGAATAACTACAATGAGATTGCAAAAACAGTTTTAGGATTAGAGAGTCACTGGGATACTGATTTAAATGCAGTAGAAGGTATGACTGATTTAGTAGCTAAATACTTAGAAAATATAGACAAGGTTGGAGTTGCAAAAGCTTTAAAAGAGGTTAAATAATGAAAGAGTTTATAAAAATAAATGAAAGAGATAATGTCTTAATAGTTTTAAGAGATTACTCGAAAGATGAGAAAATAGTTTTAGAAGATAAAGAGATTACAGTATTAGAGGATGTATTGAAAGGGCATAAAATTGCCCTTCGAGATATCGCTCAAGATGAAGATGTAATAAAGTATGGAATGCCAATTGGTCATGCACTTTCAGATATAAAAATGGGAGAGTGGGTACATACTCACAATACAAAAACAAATTTGAAGGATTTGAATAACTACAGCTATTCTCCTGAGTTTTGTGAAAAAATTCTAAAGACATCTGAAAGAAAAATCGATGTTTATAAAAGAAAAAATGGAGATGTGGGAATTAGAAATGAGCTTTGGATAGTTCCAACTGTAGGTTGTGTGAACGGAATAGCTCAACGTATAAAAGAGGATCTTTTAAGAGAGATTGGAGATTTAAAAATCGACAATATAAATGTTTTAACACATAACTATGGTTGCTCTCAATTGGGAGAGGATCATCTAAATACAAGAACAATTCTTCAAAATACAGTTAAACATCCAAACGCAGGTGGAGTATTAGTTTTAGGTTTAGGATGTGAAAACAATCAGGTTGCTGAGTTCCAAAAAACTTTAGGAGAGTATGACACTGATAGAGTTAAATTCTTAGTTTCTCAAGATGTAGAGGATGAGGTAGAAGAGGGGAAAAATATTCTTCTAAAACTTTATGAGAATATGTTAAATGATAAAAGAGAAGAGGCTAATTTAGGGGAGATAAACTTTGGATTGGAGTGTGGAGGTTCAGATGGGTTATCTGGAATAACTGCAAATCCAATGTTAGGAGAGTTCTCGGATTATATCGTATCTCAAGGTGGAACTACAGTTTTAACAGAGGTGCCTGAGATGTTTGGGGCAGAGACGCTACTTATGAAAAGATGTAAGAATGAGGATGTCTTTAATAGATGTGTTTCTTTAATAAATGATTTTAAAGAGTATTTTATAAAAAATGACCAAGAGATATATGAGAATCCATCACCTGGAAATAAAAAAGGAGGGATTACAACTTTAGAGGATAAATCACTAGGTTGTACTCAAAAATCTGGAAAGTCAGAGGTTGTAGATGTAATTAGATATGGAGAAACTTTAAAAGTGAAGGGGTTAAATCTGCTGAGTGCTCCAGGAAACGATTTAGTTGCAACAACAGCACTAGCAGCAGCAAACTGTCATATGGTTTTATTTACAACGGGAAGAGGAAATCCATATGGTGGATATGTTCCAACAGTTAAAATATCTACAAATAGTGAGTTATATAATAAAAAGAAAAGATGGATAGACTTTGATGCAGGAAGATTGGTATCAGAGGATATAACTATGGATGAGCTACTAAATGAATTTATAGACTACATAGTTGAAGTAATAAATGGGAAAAAAGTAAACAATGAATTAAATAGATTCCAAGAGATTGCAATATTTAAATCCGGGGTTACTTTATAAAGATTAATCGGAGGCATCAATGAAAAAAATTATTAGTTTCTTAGTTTTAGCACTAACAATATTAACTGGGTGTGGCAAGAGTGAAGGGGGATCTTCAAAAAAAATAAAATTGGCACATGCGTTAACAGAGAGTCATCCAGTGCATTTAGCAATGGTTGAGTTTGGAAAAGAGGTTAATGAGAAAACAAACGGAGATATAGAGGTATTAATATTTCCAAATGGACAATTAGGTGGGGAAAGAGAGATAACAGAGCTTATGCAAGCTGGGGCTATTGACATAATAAAAACAAATGCAGGTCCATTAGAAAGTTTTGCACAAGAATACTCGATTTTATCATTACCATATTTATTTAGAGATATGGATCATCACTTAAGAGTTGTTAAATCTGAAATTGGAGAAGAGATTTTAGCAGCGACTATCGATAGAGGATTTATTGGATTGACATTCTATAACTCTGGAACAAGAAACTTTTATACTAAAAGACCTGTGAAAAATACAGAGGATTTAAAGGGGTTAAAAATAAGAGTTCAAACAAGTAAAACAATGGTAAGAATGACAAATTTATTAGGGGGAAGTCCATCGCCACTGAGCTTTGGAGAGATATATACAGCTTTACAACAAGGGGTTGTTGATGGAGCTGAAAATAACTTAGTTTCTTATGCAGAATCGAAGCATTATGAAACAGCACCTTACTTTGTATTTGATGAGCATTCGATATCACCAGATGTTTTAGTGATGAATACGAAAGCGTGGGATAAATTAAATGACGAGGAGAGAGCTATTGTAAAGCAAGCAGCACTAAACTCATACGACTATCAAAATAAAATTTGGTTTGAAACTGAAGATAAATTGGTAGATTCTTTAAAGGAGAATGGAGTACAATTTTTCGAAGTTGATAAAACTGAGTTTATTGAAAAAGTTCAACCTCTATATAACGAAGTTATGACTAATGAATTAGTTAAGAGTTATGTTGAGAAAATAAGAAATTTTGAATAGTGGGAGCAAAAAATGAATAAAATAAGAGATTGTATAAATAAATTTATATTTGTAATTGGGGCAGTATTATTAACGATAATAGTTTTAACAGTATCTTGGCAAGTAGTTTCAAGATATGTATTTAACTCACCAAGCATCTTCACAGATGAGCTTGCGAGATTTTTATTGATGTGGATAGGTATGTTAGGAACAACATATTCATTTGGGGCAAAAGCTCATCTTTCGATGGATTATCTACATACATTTTTACATCCTAGTAAAGTGAAGACAATAAAGATAATACTTCCAATTTTCAGTATCATCTTTATGGGATTTGTTATGGTTTGGGGAGGAACACTGTTAACATTAAACACAATGAAACAGTTCTCACCAATACTTCATTTACCAATGGGGTTAGTATATTCAATACTACCAATGACAGGGGTAATTAATATATTTTACTTTATAGGATATATAATGGATGAGATAAAGTCAGAAGGAAGTGAGAGATAGTGGGAGTTAGTATAGGAATAGTAGCTGTAGCTTTATTTGCAAGTTTCTTTGTATTCTTAACTTTAGGTTTACAAGTATCAGTAGGAATAGGATTGGCATCATTTATAGCGATATTATTATCATTACCTTTAGATATGACAATAATTGCATCAGCTCAAAAGATGATAACGGGATTGGATAACTTTGCTTTATTAGCAATTCCATTCTTTATTTTATCTGGAAATATAATGAATAATGGTGGAATAGCAATAAAATTAGTAAACTTCGCTAAGTTAATTGGAGGAAGATTACCAGGTTCGTTAGCACAAGTTAATATTTTAGGGAATATGTTGTTTGGAGCAATTTCTGGATCGGCAGTTGCAGCAGAAGCAGCGATAGGTGGAACTATATATCCATTACAGAAAAAAGAGGGATATGATCCTAAATATTGTGCAGCAGTAAATATAACATCATGTCCAACGGGGCTATTAATTCCTCCGAGTAATGTGCTTATTGTATTTGCATTAGTGAGTGGTGGAACTTCAATAGGAGCTCTATTTATAGCTGGATATCTACCAGGAATGCTTATGGGGCTTGGAATAATGATTTTAGCTTATATATTTGCTAAAAAAAATAAATATCCAGTAGAACCAAAACCAGAGATGGCAACAGTTATAAAAGTTACATTGGATGCATTACCAAGTTTATTACTTATAATAGTAGTAATAGGTGGAATTATAAAAGGTGTATTTACAGCAACAGAGGGGTCTGGAATAGCTGTAATTTATACACTTGTTCTTTCAATGATATATAAAAATTTAAATAAAGTAGTTATGAAGAAAATAATTGATGAAACTATAAAAATGACTGGAATTATAATGTTCTTAATGGCAGCTTCAAGTATTATGTCTTGGGCATTAGCGTATTCACAAATTCCACAATACATAACAAACTTACTATTAGGAATATCAGATAATAAATATATAATACTGTTGATAATAAATGCTTTATTATTAGTTGTAGGAACATTTATGGATATGACACCAGCAGTATTAATTTTTACACCGATATTCTTACCAGTGGTGACAGCATTAGGAATGCATCCAGTTCACTTTGGAATTTTAATGGTTTATAATTTATGTATAGGACTTTGTACACCATCAGTAGGAAATGCCTTATTCTTAGGTTGTGCAATAGCAGATTTAAAAATAGAGCAGATTATAAAAACAATCTTACCTTACTTTATTGTAATGTTGATAGGTTTATTACTAGTTACATATGTACCGGCAATCAGTTTATTCTTACCGAAGATATTCGGATTAATTTAAAATGGGAGATGAAAAAATATGAAACAATTTATGTGTGAAGATTTTTTATTAACTAACGATATAGCTAAAAAGTTATATCATGATTATGCAAAAGATATGCCAATTTACGATTACCATTGTCATTTAAATCCGAAAGAGATTTTCGAGGATAAAAAATATAGATCAATAACTGAAATTTGGCTAGGTGGAGATCACTACAAATGGAGAGCTATGAGAAGTAATGGTGTTGATGAGGAATACATTACTGGAGCTAAAGAGGATAAAGAGAAGTTCTTAAAATGGGCTGAAACTATAGATGAGTGTTATGGAAATCCACTTTTCCACTGGACACACTTAGAGCTTAAAAGATTCTTTGGAATAGATACAATTCTTTCGAAGGAAACAGCTGAAGAGATTTGGGAAAAGACAAATGAGATGTTAGCAAAAGATGATTTTACAGCAAGATCTTTAATAAAAAGAGCAAATGTAAAAGCTATCTGTACAACAGATGATCCAATCGATTCTTTAGAGTATCATATAGCTATAAAAAAAGATGATAGTTTTGATGTAGTTGTAAATCCAACGTTCAGACCTGACAAAGGTGTTAGAATTGATAAAGAGGATTTCATGCCTTGGCTTCAAACGTTAGAAACATTACACGGAAAGAAGATTGATACTGTAGTAGAGTTTAAGTCGGCTTTAGCAGAGAGAGTTGAGTTCTTCCATGAGGTTGGATGTAGAGTTTCTGACCACGCATTAGATCCGATTGTATTTTTATTAGGAACTGATGAGGAAGTAGAGAATGTATTTAAAAAGAGATTAGCTGGTGAAGAGTTAACAGAAAATGAAGTTAAGATGTTTAAAACAGCTATAATGTTATTCCTAGGAAAAGAATATAACAAAAGAGGTTGGATAATGCAGCTTCATATGGGAACTATCAGAAATAACTCAACTAGAATGTATAAAAAATTAGGTCCTGATACAGGGTTTGATAGTATAGCTGATGACATTTTTGTGCAGGCGTTATCTCACTTCTTAGATACTTTAGATGATACAGATGAGTTACCTAAAACTATTTTATATAACTTAAATCCTAGAGAAAATGAAACTTTAGGAACTTTAATTGGATGTTTCCAAGGAGGGGGAATCCCAGGTAAGATTCAATTAGGATCTGGATGGTGGTTCTTAGATCAAAAGGATGGAATGATAAAGCAGATGACGGCTTTAGCTAATCTAGGTTTACTTTCAAGATTTGTTGGAATGTTAACAGATTCAAGAAGTTTCTTATCTTATACAAGACATGAATATTTTAGAAGAATCCTTTGTAACCTACTTGCTGAGTGGGTTGAAAACGGAGAGGTTCCAAACGATATTGAAAAGTTAGGAAAAATGGTTCAAAATATATGTTACAACAATGTAAATAACTATATTACAAAATAAGAGCGATGAAAGAGAGGTTTAACCTCTCTTTTTTTGTATAACAAAGAAAAAATAGGAGAGAGGAGAAGAAAATGAAAAGTTTAAAGTTGATAAGATTGATATATAAAATTCATAGAAATGAACCGCCTAGATTAGAGGAGATAGAGGAGATGGGCTTGTTGGCTGTTAAAATATCTCAATACTACGCTTTGAGAGCTGACTTTATAGATGAGAAAACCTGTGTTTATCTATCTAAGCTTTACGAGTATAGTTATGCTGCTCAAAAGCGAGAGATAGATTTAGCAATTGATAAGGATAAATGGATTTTAGATGCTTTAGAATCTTATGAAAACTTACCATTTTCGTCGGCTTCTATAGGTCAAGTTCACATTGGGTATTTAAGAGGGAATGATAAAGAAGATAGAAAAGTAGCTATAAAAATTCGAAAGGAGAATTTTAAAGAGAGCTTTTTAAAAGATATAGAGAATGCAAAAAAAATAGCGAATATTTTACTGTTTTTCTATCCAAAATTGAAAAAGGTTTTTAATCCTTTGGAAGTTTTAGAAAACATAGAGGAGGGGACTTTAAAAGAGCTCCATTTTTTAAATGAGGTTGAAGGAGCTAATTACTTTGAAAGATTAAAAAATGAAAATAGTGAAAAATTTGATTTGAAAGATTTGTATTTTTCAAGTTTTGTAGAATCTTTATGTTGTGAAAGGGTTATTGTCTCTAAATTTATAGAGGGAGAAAGTTTTAATACACTTCTGAAAGAGGGAAGATTGAAATATTCTGAGTTATTGAAGCTTTTTAAATATCATACATTTTTTATGTTTAAGTTAGGAGTTTTTCATGGAGATTTACATCCCGGAAATATTATTTTAAATGAAAATGGTGAGATAACTTTAATTGATTGCTCAACTATAGGTAAAGTAAAGTCTAAACTGAGAAAAGGGTTATTTGGATTTTTCTACTATCTTTCGAGATACGATTATGATAAATCAGCTTTTTATTTAAATGAGATGTCGGAGAAGAGGTTGAATCAGAAAGATTTTGAAAAATTCTTAGAAAAATTTAAAGCTCTTTACAGTGATTTTAAAGATAGCAGTGTTTCAGATGTGAGCTTAACAAAACGTATGATGGAGACAATAAAGTTATCTATAAATTCTGGGATGGAGTTTGAAGAGGGGATGTTTCATGTTATTAAAAGTCTTATGTATTTAGATGGTATGGTTTTGAAATGTAATCCAGAAGTTAACTTAATGAATGATATAAGAGAGTTTACAGAGTTGTTAAAAAGTGAGTTGAAAGATTGAAATAACTAAAAGTTGATATTGACCTTAGGGTATAGTTTATACTTTTCTTGTAGAATAAGTTTTTGGAGGAAAAAAGTTATGAAAAAAGAGTTCTATTCCATCGGCGAGATATCTAAAATAACAGGACTTTCTAATAAAACATTGAGATACTATGATGAAAATAGCATTTTGAAGCCAGATTATGTGGATAAAAGTAATGGTTATAGATACTACAGTGAGTATCAAATTTTAAAATTAAAAAATATAATCACTTTGAAAGATAACAGATTTTCTTTAGAGGAGATTAAAAATAGATTCGAGCAGGTGAGCTCGAGAGAGATGAATAGTTTTTTTACTACTTATCGAAAGAAAATAGAGGATATCGATAGGGAGATAGAGGAATTAAAACAGAGTAAGATGAGATTACAAAATCTATTAGATGAATTTTCATATTTAGAAGTGGATAAGATTGTATTAAAGTGTTTACCTGAAAAGTTTATTTATAATTTAGACACTATCACAAATAAAAATCTGAACAACTCTATTTTTGATATTTACAAAATTATTGAAGCATCAGTTGAATGTGGAAATGCTTATTTAGGAAAAAAGTTTAGATTTTTAAATTTTACTAAAGATACGACTGAAAAAATAAGCGAATTTTTACTTTTTCAAAATGAAGGTTTTTTAAAAAATTTGGAAAAAATTCAAAAAACTGAAAAAAGTGAATATATAACTATAAGATATAGAGCTGGAAATAGAGAAAATGCTTTGAAGAAAATTCTGGACTATATATTATTAAATAAAATTAGCATTGAACCATTTATATATGAAATTGATATTATAAACTCTTTTTTATCTCAGAATAAAGCTGAATATATAACAGAGATACAAATTCCAATAAAGGCAATGTTAGATAAAGAGGAGAGAGAGATGAAGAACGGGAAATTTAAAGGTACAGGAAAAGGTTATGGAGGAGATATTTTAGTAGAGGTAGAGATTTCTGGAAATGTTATAAAAAATTTAGAGATACTTTCTCATAATGAAACTAAGATAATCTCAGATCCAGCATTTAATCATATACCAAAATTGATAGTAGAGGCTAACACTATTTTGGTTCCAAATGTCTCGGGATGTTCTATGAGTTCAAGAGGAATTAGAGAAGCTGTAAAAAATGCTTTGATTGAAGCCGGTGAAAACATTGATAAACTTGAGATTCAAATGCTTGAAGCAGAGAATTTAGTGAAAATAGGAGATGGTGGTAGTAGAAAGCTGATTAAACCAGTTGAAAATTTTGATGTTGTTATAGTGGGAGCAGGAGGAGCTGGATTATCAGCATCTATTTCAGCAGCATCTAAAGGAGCTAAAGTCGTTTTATTGGAAAAGATGTCATCTATAGGTGGAAATACTTTGATTTCAATGGGAGGAATAAATATTCCGGGGAACGATGCTCAAATTGAAAAAGATATCCAAGATTCAATAGAACTTTATAGAAAGGATATTCTTTCCGGCGGAGATAATGAAAACTCTTTAGAACTTTTAGATATCTTTGTAAATGAAGCTTTACCTACATATAGATGGCTAAAAGATGAGATTAAGGTTTCTTTTAAAGATGAACTTATACACTTTGGAGGACATTCGGTGCCAAGAGCAGCTGTTTTTTCAGGTAAATATGCAATTGAACTGATTGCTAAACTTAGAGCTAAAGCAATTTCGCTAGGTGTAGATATTAGAACGGCAGTTCGTTCAAAAGAGTTAATAACAGATGAAAATAAAAGAGTTGTTGGGGTTTTATCAAGTATTGATGAAAAAGAGGTTAAGTTCATGGCTAAAAAAGGTGTTATTTTAGCTACAGGTGGTTTTAGTGGAAATGTAGAGTTGAGAAAAAAATATAATCCAAGTTTAGATGAAAGGTATAAAACTACAAATATTAGTGGAATAACTGGTGACGGACATTTGATGTGTGAAAAGGTAGATGCTGATTTTGTTCAGATGGAATATATTCAGACGTTCCCTATATCAAATCCAGAAACTGGAGAGCTTTCTCATGTTGGTGGAAGTAGATTCGATGGTGCTATACTAGTTAATAAATTTGGAGATAGATTTGTTGAGGAGCTTGAAAGAAGAGATACGGTTTCAGAAGCTATATTAAAACAGGAAAATGGTGTGGGATATCTAGTTTGGGGAGAGGAAATAGAGAGTATAACAAACTATGTTAGTAAGAATAAAGAGGAAGTTGAAAGACTAAAAAATTCTAATCTGATAGCTATTTCTGATAGCTTAGAAGAGATTGCTAGAGTTATGAATATAGATGAAGAAAATCTTTTAAAAACAATATCTAAATATAATGGCTTTGTTCAAAATAAAAAAGATTTAGATTTTAATAGAAGAGGAACATTGCTATCAATAGAAAAAGGACCATTTTATATCCAGAAAGTTGCACCTGCAGTTCATCATACGATGGGTGGAGTTCGTGTGAATACAAAGGGACAAGTTTTAGATAAAAAGGCTCAGCCTATAGAGGGTCTGTTTGCAGCAGGAGAGATTGTTGGAGGTCTTCACGGAACAAATAGATTAGGTGGAAATGCCATAACAGAAATAATTGTTTTTGGAAAAAGAGCTGGAGAAAATATAATGAAATAGAAAAAAGAGCTATTCGTTTTTGACGGATAGCTCTTTTATTGTGTCAATTAAGTGATTCTCCAAGCTCTTTTAAAAGAGATAGAGTTTCATTTTGAGTTGATAAGTCGTTTGGATTGTGAGCTGAGATAGCTTCATCGATAAAGAATTCCCATCCAAGGTATTCACAGATACATCTGAACTGTGAAGAGATAATTCTATACTGTTCAGCACCGATTTCGTCAGCACCAACAGAGATAAGTCCAACTCTTTTTTTCTTATCAGTTAATTCAGTGCCGTGAGCTTTTGAATACATCTTATCGATTAGAGCTTTCAGTTGAGCTGAGATTCCCCACCAGTATACAGGTGAACCAAAAATAAGAGTATCTGCATCAACAATCTTTTGAACTAACTCGTTAGTATCATCACTCATAAAACATTTCCCATTGTTTCTTTTGCAAGAGTCGCAAGCTATGCAGCCAGCTACGTTGAACTTCGTCACATCGATAAATTCAACTTCACTCTTTGTTTTATCAATTTGCTCCTCTAAAGTTTTTAGAGCAAAATGAGTATTTCCTTTTAATCTTGGACTTCCATTTAAAAATAGTATTTTTTCCATTTTGACCTCCTAAAATAAGATACCACAGTATACAACTTAGAGTTGGCTTTAAGGCAAGAGATTTTTTTGAATCTAACAGTTCAGTTTACATGAATAATAGAAAATGATAAACTATAAGAAAAAATGAGAGGAGCCGATTGAATTGAGAGATGATTTTAATAATTTAGAAAATTATACAAAACAAGATTCTATAATATTGAATTTGCAAAGAATGTGTGAAGCAACTTTAAATTTAGGTATGCATTACATAAAAATAAAAAAATGAAGTTATTGATAAAAAATTATCTTTAGATCTTCAAGGAATGGTAGGATTTAGAAATATAGCGGTTCATGATTATCAAAGTTTGAATATAGAGATTTTACAAAAAATAATTGAAAATCATTTGGTGGATTCTTTAAGATTAGCTCAGAAGATATTGGAAGGATAGAGTACAAATAAAGTAAATAAAAAAATATATGGAACTGAATGAGCTAAGAAAAGATATACTTCAAAGTTATTCAGAGGATTTGGAAGAGTTTATAAAAACTAGAAAATAGTTGGGGGATACTATGAAATATGAATTTATAAGTAATACTAATTTTGAGAACAGTAAAAATTTATATAGATATTTAGAAGAGGGGTTTCAAGATGCAAAAGAGTTTTTCTTTTCAGTTGCATTTATAAATTTTGCGGGAGTGCAAATACTTTTAGATGCTTTAAAAAAAACAGAGAATTCAGAGATTAAAGGTAGAATTTTAACAACAAACTACCTTCATTTTACAGAACTTAAAGCAGTCCAATACCTAAAAAAATTTAAAAATATAGAAGTGAAATTTTTTGATAGCGATAAGATGGAAGGCTTTCATACAAAGGGATATGTGTTTGAATATGAAAATAGCTATAAAGCGATAATAGGTTCATCTAATCTCACAAAAAGTGGTCTTAAAAGTAATATAGAGTGGAATACAGGAGTAGTAACTCCTAAAGGAAGTGAATTTATAACTGGAATATTAAATGAGTTCAATTACCTTTGGGAAAAAGCAGTCGAAAATGTAAATCCATATATAGTTTCATATGTTAAAAAGCAAGAGAAGATTGTAAAAAAAGTTCAGAAAAACGAGTATCTAATGGCAGCTGAAGATCATGAGTTTGGAATC
This sequence comes from Cetobacterium sp. ZWU0022, assembly GCF_000800875.1. Taxonomy (NCBI): domain Bacteria; kingdom Fusobacteriati; phylum Fusobacteriota; class Fusobacteriia; order Fusobacteriales; family Fusobacteriaceae; genus Cetobacterium; species Cetobacterium sp. ZWU0022. The sequence continues at coordinate 10,637 of NZ_JRJZ01000084.1, read as the reverse complement.
TATAACGAATGTGAGATAGAACCGAATTATATGCAAAAAGAAGCCTTGAAAAACTTAGAGGATTTAAGGGTTTATAAAGAGAAAAGAGCACTATGTATCGCAGCCACAGGAACAGGAAAAACTTATCTAGGAGCTTTTGATGTGAGGGCGTTTAAAGCTAAACGTCTTCTTTTTGTTGTTCATAATGAGGAGATATTAAACTCCGCTATAGCTACTTTTAAAAAGGTTTTGCCGAATAAAACTATGGGGAAGTTCACAGGGAATTTTAAAAATAGTGATAGAGATTATGTTTTTGCTACAGTTCAAACTTTGAGTTTAAGATACTCTGAATTTCATGAAAATGAGTTTGATTACATAATAGTTGATGAGGCTCATCATATAACAGCGAAGAGTTATGAACCTATTTTGAATTATTTTAAGCCTCAGTTTTTGTTAGGATTAACAGCTACACCAGAGAGATGTGACGGTGGAAATATATATGAAGTTTTCGATATGAATGTTCCTGTTGAGATACGTTTACAGGAAGCTTTGGATAAAGAACTAGTTGTACCATTTCATTATTATGGGATAAAAGATATAGAGGAAGTTGATTTATCAAAGGTGGATTTAAATGATATATCGGCAGTTGCTAGAGTTTTGAATACAGAGAGACGTGTTGATTTTATAATAGAGAAAATGAATTTCTATGGATACAGCGGAGAGAAAAGAAAGACAGTAGGATTTTGTATCTCAGTAGAACATGCAGAGTTTATGGCTAGTCAGTTTGTTCAAAAGGGAATAAAGGCTGTTTCAATTACAGGAACAGACAGTAAGGATACTAGAGATCAAATCTTAAAAAGTTTTAGAGAAAGTGATCATTTAGAGGTTATATTTACGGTAAATCTATTCAATGAAGGAGTAGATATTCCGTGTATAAACAGTATTTTAATGTTAAGACCAACAGCTTCACCAATTATTTTCACTCAACAACTTGGAAGAGGTCTGAGACACTTTGAAAATAAAGAGTTTTTAACAGTTATAGATTTTATAGGAAATCACTCAAGAGCTTTTTTAATAGCTTTGGCTTTGATTGGTAAAAAAGGCTATGATAAAGAGAGTGTAAAGATTGCTGTAAAAAGAGATTTTGACAATTTATCAAAGTCTGTTCATATAAAAATGGATGAGATTTGTAAAGAGGAGATTTTAAAACAGCTTGATAATGAGAATTTTAATAGTTTAAAATATCTGAAAGAGGAGTATAAAGAGTTTAAAGATATTTTACAAGGTAGAGTTCCAATGCCAATAAACTTCACTCAGTATGAGGAAGCTCCAAATTTTTATAAGTATTCAAAACTTCAAAAATTAAAAGTAAAATCATACTTGGATTTTTTAGAAAAAATAGATGAAAAAACTTTTGGTATAAATGAGACACAAAAGATAGTTATAAGAGAGTTTGAAAGAATGTTACCTATAAAAAGAGTGTATGAGTTCGCAATAGCTCACGAGATTATATCAAAGGGTGAGTTATTAAAAGAGGATGAGATAAAAATCTTAGGAAAATATATTGATGTGATATCTTTGAAGCATGTAAAAGTTACTTTAAACCATGCTAAAGATTTTTTATGTGGAGATTATTCGGATTCTAGTGATTTGAAAAGATGTGAGTCTTTATTCTTAAAAAAAGGTGATTCTATTGAAATGAGTGAAGTTTTAAAAGAGGTTTTAAAATCTAAAGAGGTAAAAGATTATATTCTTCAGATTTTAGACTATGGACTTTTGAAGTATTCAGAAATTTTTGGTAAAAAAGATTATGGATTCCCATTTTTAAAATTGTATGAAAACTATAATATGAAAGATGTTGCACTAATTTGTAACTATGAAAAAAAACATAGTGCTTTTAGAGGAAGTGGATTGTTATCAAATGGAAATGATTACTTCCTGTTTGTTGAGTTGCATAAAGATGAGGATATAAAAGAAAGTATAAAGTATAATGATAAGATATTGGATAGATATCACTTCCAATGGGAGAGTCCAAACTCAACAAAAGTTGAGAGTGAGAGAGGACAAAATATAGTTAGAAATAGAGAAAGAGGAATAAATTTACATATATTTTTAAGAAAGATTAAAGAGATTGATGGAGAGATTCAGCCATATATCTATATAGGAAAAGGTGACACTGTAGATTATAGTGGTGAAAAACCAATTAGAACAAAGTTGAAGTTAGAAAATCCACTTTCAAAAGAGATGTATGTTGAGTTGACAGAAAGAGTAGAAAATTACTTAGAAGTCGCTGAAAAGAAAGAGTTGGAGAATAGGAGAGAGATATGAAAAAAACTATCTATGTGGTAGGTGCAATTTTAGAGAATCAGAATGGAGAGATATTTTGTGCTATGAGGCCAGTAGACAAAACTTTTCCTGGGTTATGGGAGTTTCCTGGTGGTAAGATAGAGGATGGAGAGGACCCGAAAGAGGCTTTGAGAAGAGAGATTGAGGAGGAGTTAAATATCTCTATCAAAGTTGGTGAACTATTTGATGTAGTAGAGAAGGAGTATGAAAAGTTTATTATAAATCTAACTACTTACAGTTGTGATATTTTAGATTTCACTGACTTTGAGTTAGTTGAACACCAAGAGTTTAAGTGGTTGAAAAGAGAAGAGTTGCAAAACTTAGAGTGGGTACCAACAGATATTCCTACGTTAGAAAAGTTAGTAAAAAGTGAAAAAGAGCTTAAAAATATCTCTATTTTTAAAGTGGATAAAGGGGCTTTGAGTACAAAAGAGATAGAGGTTTTGGTGAGACCTAAAAGTTTGATTTTGAATGTTATCGCTTTTGGTGAGTGGAATAAAGAGGTTGTCAAAACGAGAGAAGAGTTAGAGGAAAAACTAGATAGTTATGGAGTAAGTAAAACTTCGAAAGAGGCTGTGTGTAAAAAGTTAAATCAATTAAATTCTAGAATATAGAAAAAGGGCTATTGAAATAATAGCCCTTTTAAATTAATACTTATATCTAGATATAGCATGATGGAACTGAGGAAGGAAATCCCAGTTTTCTCTAATGATTTCGTCAAACATTGTTTTTACTTGATTACCACTATTAACAAGAGGATTTAAAGTTAAAGCGTGTAAAGCTTTTCCATAATTTCCAGTAACAGCAGCTTCTATAGTCATCTCTTCAAATGATTTCATAAGCTGTAAGATTCCTCTAGCTTCAACAGGCATAGGATCTTGAGGGAATGGCTTGATACCATCTCTATAAACTCTAGCAGTAACTTCAACAGCACAGTTATCAGGTAAGCAATCAATAACACCATTATTTTTAGTTGAAACAACAATTACAGTTCCTTTATCATTATAAATAGAATTAATTAACTCACAAGCAGCATCAGAATAATACTGTCCACCTCTTTGCTCTAACTGTTTAGGTTTAATATTTAAGTTAGGGTCTTTATATAATTCGAATAACTCATTTTCAACAACTTTAACTTGCTCTCCTCTAGTTCCTTTTCCAGATTTAATATCTGCAACCTGTGCTCTTAACATCTCATCAGTCATATAGTAATATCTATGGTATCCACAAGGAATCATACCTAAATCCATAATTTGATCTTTTAACCAAGGCTCTTTTGTTCTTAGGTTTGCAGGAGTATTTTCGAGATCAGCTAAAACTCCAGCTACAGCTTCTTTAGTTTTATCTACACCATTGTGTAAAACTTTTCTTCCCCAGAAGAAGTGGTTTAATCCTCCACAGATTAGTTCAACCTCTTCATCTTTAGCTTTTAATGCGTCAACTACAGATTTTCTAACTCCGATAGGAACATTGCAAAGGCCAGCTATTTTGATATTTGGATAATATTTTATAACAGCTTCAGTAACCATTCCACTAGGATTTGTGAAGTTAACAAGCCAAGCGTTAGGACAAAGTTCAGTTATGTCTTTACAAATATCTAAAATTACAGGAATTGTTCTTAAAGCTTTAGTAAATCCACCAGCTCCATTTGTTTCTTGCCCAATCATTCCATATCTTAAAGGAATTCTTTCATCTCTGATTCTAGCTTCTAAAAGTCCAACTCTGAATTGAGTTGTAACGAAATCAGCATCTTTTAAAGCTTCCCTTCTATCTAAAGTAAGGTGGATATCAAATTTACCTTTTAATCCAGCTTGTTCAACCATTCTTTTAGCTAAATTTCCAACAATCTCTAATTTTTCTTTACCCTCTTCAATATCTACTAGCCAAAGCTCACTAACAGGTAATTCTTTATATCTTTTAATAAAACCTTCAATGATTTCAGGAGTATATGATGATCCCCCACCAATTGTAACTATTTTTAATCTCTTATCCATAATATTTCCTCCAAGTTTTATTTTTTTATTTTATAGATTTCAATTAATTCGTGTATAAGTTCTCTTGCTAAAATAGATGTCATTAAATGATCTTGAGCATGAACCATTAAAAGACCAAGTTCAACTTTATTTCCATCAGCTTCTTTACAAATAAGTTCTGTTTGAACTTCATGAGCCATTAATGAATACTTTTTTGCTTCATTTAAAAGTTCTTCAGCTTTTTCAAATTCGCCATTCTTAGCAAACTTTAAAGCTTCGAAAGATAAACTTCTACTTTCACCTGCATTTCCTACTAAGCCCATAGCGGCCATTTCTAAATCCATAATCACTCCTCCCTATTTAAATTGTTTCAAACTCTCCAATCTCTTCTTCATCTTTTTTTGCTTCTTGTTCAAAAGACCATTCCTCTTTTACTTTTTGAGCATCATATATTTTAAAGAACGGATAGTAAATAACACAAGAGATAAGGACAACAACAGTTCCAATAACAGCTCCAGAAATATGTCCACCAGTAACTAAGAAACCATAGATAGGAGCGGGTAAAGTCCAAGGAACATTAATTCCATTTGTAAGAGCAATAAATCCAAATTTCATTCCGAAATACGTTATAGTTGTAGTAACTAAAGGAGCAACGATAAAAGGAATAATTAAAATAGGATTCATAACAATTGGCGTACCAAAAATAATAGGTTCATTGATATTAAAAATTCCAGGACCTAAAGACATTTTTCCAATCTCTTTAAGTTGCTTACTCTTTGCAAAGAATGCCATAAAGAAAGTTAGTCCTAAAGTTAATCCAGAGCCTCCTAATTTTGATGCTAAAAAAACAAAGCTAGATCCAGAAATGTTAGGGATGACTTCTCCAGCTTGAAAAGCAATTCTATTTTGATCCATCATTCCTAGCCAAATAGGAGTCATAACAGAACCAACAATATTAGGTCCGTGTAGTCCCATAGACCAAAGAAGTTGTGCTGCTAAAACTGCTAGAAGAGTTCCAATAAAAGAACCGCCTAGAATAGTTAACGGTTTTCCAATAATAGTAATTATAAAATTATGAATATGATCAAATGGTGTAATTTCAAATAAAATTCTTAAAGTTAAACCAGATAGTATAACTAGCATAGCTGGAATAATAGCAGAGAAAGATTTACTAACAGCAGGAGGAACAGAATCTGGCATTTTGATAACTAAATTCTTTTCTACTGCAAATTTAACAATTTCAGTAGTAGAAAGACCGGTTAAAATAGCCACAAAAATTCCTTTACTTCCAATTAAATCTAAGTCAATTCCTTTAACATTTAAAACAATATCGCTATACTTATGAGCAATATTAAATGGAGTTAAAAGTAGGAATGCAGTTAAAGATATGGCGGCACAAGATAAAGGATCAACTTTTCTTCTTTCGGCCAGTCTATAAGCAACTCCAATAGCAATAAATAAAGCCATAATATCAAAAGTAACTTGTACTGGATATAAAATTCTAGCTTTCCAAAGTGGTCCAAATACGCTACTCATAAATTCAGGATAACCAGGGATAGGTAAAAAACCAAAAATTAAAAATATAGATCCAACAATAAGTAGTGGCATTGATAAAGTAAGTCCATCTCTAACAGATTGAATATGTGTCTGTGATGAAATTTTCATAGCTATAGGTAAAAAATGTTTTTCTAAAATATTATTTAAACGATCCATTGCAGCCATATGTATACCTCCGATTATTTTAAGTGATTTAGTGCATCTTCAAGAACTTTTTTTCCATTCATAGTTCCATAGTCCATCATGTTTATAACTTCTACTCGTTTATTGTGCTCTTTGGCGATTAAATTGAGTTCATCTTGCTTAAATCTAACTTGAGGTCCTAAAAGAAAGATATCATATGCAGGTAATTTATCTGTAAATTTTTCTACGGGGCAGGCTTCGATTTCTACTTCGATTCCTTTCTCTTTAGCGGAATTTTTCATTTTTGTAACAAGTAAGCTCGTTGACATTCCAGCAGCACATAACAGTAATATTTTTTTCATAAAGTAAAACCTCCTAAAAAATTTATTTGACGTCTTATTGTCACAATGATACGATATCTAAAAAATAATGTCAAATTTCGAACCAAAGTCTCTATTTTTCGTTTTTGTTGTATAAAAATATGGAAAAAGATGGTAAAATTTGATAATAAACACGAAAAGATTCACTGTTGAAAAAAAGAGATTAGAATTTTCGTTATTTTTAAAAAGGGGAGAGTGTGAAATTTTTATGAAAAATAAATATTTTTTGGAATTTTCGTCACAACTATTGAAAGAGGAAAAGATAATTTTAAAACTTTTAATAGAGAAGTACTTAAAAAAAGAGAAGCTAGAGTTTTTTTTAGATGAAATAGAGATACCCAAATTGAGAAATTGTAAGAAAAATTTTATAGAAAGACTTGGTAAAAAAGGGGTATTTTTTATAGAGCAAGATAAAGAAAAGGTTTATTGTCCATTTTTTAATTGTATAATTTTTCAAAAAGATTCATTTAAGGTTAGCTTAAATTCAGAGTTTGTAGATTATTTAATAAATAAAGAGAAAGTTTTTAAATACTCATTAAGAGAAGCGCTGTTTTTAAAAAATATATTTTCAATTGAATTTTTTTATAAAGTGTTAAAAACAAATATTTTAAAAAATACATTAGATATTGATGTGGAAAAATTTAAGGAATTGATATCAATTGAAAGTTACTCGAGATTGTATGATTTAAAAAGATTTGTATTAACTCCATTAATTGAGGATATAAATAAAAATACAGATTTTAATATAGGATTTACAATGAAAAAGATAGAGGAGAATTGGAGTATAGTATTTAATATTCAAAACTCTAAAGTTGAAACATTGAAAATATATACAAAGTTATTTTTAAAATTATATAAGAATCATATAGTAGATAAAAAAAAGGTAGCGTATCTATTATTTGATGCTATGAATTTACATAATTATGACTATGTAAAAGCTAAGGTATTATTCACTATAAAAAATAAAAAGAAGTATGGACTAAATTTTGATAGTTTATTAGAAGGGGTTTTATGTGATAAAATTGGAGAGTTTTATGTTTTGTTAAAAAGCAGTGAAATCGAAGCTCAAAATATAGATGTTTTTAGAAAAATTGTACATAGAGAGATTCATCCTCTTAATTTTCCAGAGATAAGTACATTGGATTATAATACAAACTTAGCAAAACAGTTATTTTCAATTAAATCCGAAAAGCCATTAGAAATTATAAGTGAGAATTTGAAGCTAGAGCTTCTATTTAATCCTACTGGAAATTCGAAAATAGATATTTATTTAAAGTATAGAAAATAGAAAGGATGTTCATATGAATAGTTTAGAAAAGAAGATAATATTGACGATATATAAAATAGGACCGACGTTTATATCAAAGTTGGCCAATAGAATTTTAGAGAATCAAAATGATGTGAGAGATACAGTTAAAAAATTAGTTTTAGAAAAAGTTCTTCAAAGAGTGCAAAATGTAATGGTGAACTATAAAACGAAAGAGAATAATGTTGTAACAAAACATAGGAACCATACCTACTTTGAACTGACAAAGCTAGGTGAGAAAGTAGCAAAAGAGATGCAATTTGATGAGGAGCTAGAGGTGAGAGAAGCTTTTAAAACTTATAATAAAGCTCTTCAAAATAGTTTGGATAACTCTACAGTTTCAGTTGAAAAAAGAGTGTATTGTGTTATAGATTTTCCGTACTCTCAAGAGTCTGCTGTAAAAACAGTTTTAGAAGATAGTTTTGAAATCTTATCAAAAGAGTACGGCTCAACAATAACTCTTCGTGGTGAGATACTAGAGTTTCAAAGAGAACAGTTAGCTAAATTAGAGAATATAGTTATAATATAATCGACTAGGTAAGTAGGAGTATTTATAATTGAATAAACTACATTTAGGAAGTGTAGCATCAAAAGTATAAGTTGATTTTTATATAAAAAGATAGTATACTTTAGTTAACGATAAATAAATAATTGGAGATGTCAAGTTTCCGAGAAAGAGCTTTAAAGTCTAGTCAACTTTTAAAGCTCTTTTTATTTTTTGTAATTAATGCTAAAATATAAGTAAGTGCTAGATTCCAGATTAAAGAAAATTATCCCTAACAGAAAGGGGGTGGAAACTTTGACTAAGTTATTTATTATCGTGATTTTCTTTATGCTGACTAAATTAGCATACTAGAAATTAAAATAGGATATAGCACTTAGTAAAGAACTGACTATTCTTTACGATTAGAGAGAAGAGAAATTTTCTCTCTTTTTTCTATTCTGTACTTTTTTTAGTTATTTTGAAAATAACTCTAAAATGGGGTAAGGAAAATAAACCGTCTTATGAACTACCACCGCCCTCTATTAGGAGTTTTCACATTCATATTGACAAAGATGTTTGTAGTGAAAAAAGACTAAAAAAAGCTCTAGGGATATCAAAATCCCTAGAGCTTTTTCTTAAAATATACTATTTAAAAGATATCGTTTAATCTATAGTTAATAAGATCTATTTTAGCCCCCGCAATAAATCTATTTAAATCTTCTAGATGAGATAGTAAACTATCTTTACTAGGTCCACCTAAGGACTTTCTTTTTTCAACACACGTTTTAATAGCTATAGTTTCATATATATCCCCGCTAAAAATATATGAAAACTCTTTATACTTCTCTAGAGAAAGAGTCTCTAGATTTAAGTTGTTTTCAATACAGTAACTCACAATTGCCCCTGTTATTTTGTAAGCCTCTCTAAAACTCATTCCTCTCACTGTCAGATAGTCAGCAACGTCAGTCGCATTTATAAAACCGTCGTTACATGCTAAAAGTAAAACCTCATCTTTCACTTTTAGAGTTTTAACCATTCCAATAAACACCTGTAAACATCCTTTGACAGTATCTACAGCATCAAAGAAAGCCTCTTTATCCTCTTGCATATCTTTATTGTATGCCAAAGGAATCCCTTTCATAGTAGTTAAAAGTGCTATTAAATCCCCGTAAACTCTACCAGTTTTCCCCCTAACTAGTTCAGCTGCATCTGGATTTTTCTTTTGTGGCATGATACTACTTCCAGTTGAGAAAGAGTCACTTAACTCAATATAACCATAGTCATTTGAGCTATAGATTATGATTTCCTCTGAGAATCTAGAAAGATGCATCATTGTTATAGAAAGCCCTGACATAATCTCAATCAGATAATCTCTGTCACTAACCCCATCTAAAGAGTTTAAAGTAGGTCCTTTAAAACCTAGAATTGCAGCTGTGAACTCTCTATCTATTGGATAAGTTGTTCCTGCAAGAGCAGCACTTCCAAGAGGAGAGTAATCCATAAGTTCCGCAGCATTTTCTAGACGCTTGAAGTCTCTTTTAAACATCTCTGAGTATGCAAACATATAGTGTCCAAAAGAGATGGGTTGAGCTTTTTGAAGGTGAGTAAACCCAGGCATATACGTCTCAAAATTTTTCTCTCCAAGCTCTGTTGTAACCTCAATCAACTCTAAAAGAAACGATTGAATCTTTTTAACTTCATCCTTTGCAAAGAGTCTCATATCAACAGCTACTTGGTCGTTTCTGCTACGTCCAGTGTGTAGCTTTTTTCCAACATCCCCAATTCTATCAATCAAAATCTTCTCAATATTCATATGAATATCTTCATATGTTGTACAAAACTCAATCTCACCTTTCTCGATACTCTCTAAAATTTCTATAAGAGTTTTTTCTATTAGCTCTCCATCCTCTTTCGAAATGATATCCATTTTAGCTAGCCCTCTAACGTGAGCGATACTTCCCATAATATCATATCTATATAATCTTTTATCAAAGTGGATTGACGAGTGAAAATCTAAAATTAAATCACTTGCTGCTTCTTTGAATCTTCCTGAAAAGTACTGCATTTCTCATCCTCCTAAAATTTAGTAAAAATTACTACCCCAAAAGAAAAGGCATACCAAATATGGTATGCCCTAGAGAACTTAACTAAGTTAATAAGCGTATTGTTATGGCAGCGTCACAATACTTAATTCACAGGATCATGACATCAACGCCGTCGGCCTTAGGCTCCGTCTATGGAAGTGAACTAACCTCTATTTTTTATTTTTATACAATCTATTGAAGATTGATTAAAACCCCGATTACCATGAAGATTGAACCTAGAAGGAACAGAACTCCTTGGAATTTAATTTGTAACTTTGCCCAAACTCCCCATTCGATCTTAGCAATTCCTAAAATCGCCATCAGAATTCCAGAAGTTGGAACGAACATATTTGTAAATCCATCTCCCAATTGGAAAGCAAGTACAGCAACTTGTCTAGGAACTCC